>NZ_JAUMTJ010000077.1:0-35890 GCF_032654765.1 Bradyrhizobium sp. 33ap4
CCCGGAATTACCGGGCCGTCGTCACTCTCGCTGCCATCGTCCTATGGCTGCGATAAGTGTCCACACCACCTAGTGCGCAATTGCGCACGGGAGCCGGGACCCATACGCCGCGGCCGCCGCAATGGGCACGCGGCGAGACGATCTTCCGTCAACGACCATTCGTGGTTATGGGTCCCGGCCTTCGCCGGGACGACAGCGGGCTTGCGGCGTCTATTTCGTCGTCAACGCGAATGCGCCGTTCCAGTCGTCGGGCGGCGGCTCCTTTTGGAAGGCGTGGATGCGCGCCTCATAGAGGCGGTAGAGATATTGCAGCGTCTGCGCGTCGTCGGTCTTGCGGCCGCGTTCGATCGCGGCGAGCGCGCCGTCCCAATCGCGGCCGCGGTAGCAGGCGAGCATCTCGATGGTCAGGTTGCGCAGCCGCTGGAAGCGGCCGGAGCTCGCGACATCCTCGCGGCCGGCAATCGCGTAGATCACCTCGGGCTCCTTCTTGCCCTTGACCATGATGAAATCGAGCTCGAGGATCGCAAACTTCTCCTTCACCGCAAGCGCAGTCTTCGATCCCACGATGATCGGGAAGCCGTACTCCTTGGACTGTCCCTCGAGCCGCGAGGCCAGATTGACGCTGTCGCCGAACACCGAATAGTCGAAGCGCACATCGGAGCCCATATTGCCGACCACGCAGGAGCCGGTGTTGAGGCCGACGCCGATGTTGAGCGGCACATAGACGTGGCCGCCGTCCTTCGCCTCCTGCTCGCGCTCCCGATTGAGGTCATCGACACGCTCCAGCATGTCGAGCGCCGCATCGCAGGCGTTGAGCTGGTGCTGCTTGTCATCGAGCGGCGCGTTCCAGAACGCCATGATGGCGTCACCCATATATTTGTCGATGGTTCCCTTGCGGGCGAGGATCGCGTTGGAAAGCGGAGTAAGGAAGCGGTTCATCAGCGCCGTAAGGCCCTGCGGATTGCTCTTGTAGGTTTCCGAGATCGAGGTGAAACCGCGCATGTCCGAGAACATGATGGTCATCTCGCGTTCCTCGCCGCCGAGCACCAGCCGCTCCGGCGACTGTGCCAGCTGCTCGACCAGCGCGGGCGACATGTACTGCACGAATTGCGACCTGATCTGTCGACGCTGCTGCTGCTCGCGCACGAAGGCGGAGAAGATCAGCGTGAGATAGATCGCCGTGGTCGACATCAGCGGATAGGTGAAGTCGATCAGCAGCCGGTGCTGGGAATAGAAATACCAGGAGGTACCGATCAGCACCGAGGCAAACATTCCGCCGACGGCGACCAACGTGATCGGACCGAACTTCGGCGCGAAGGCGATGACAAGGAGCCCCATGATCAGCGCGGCGAAGAACTCGATGCCGATGCCGTAATTCGGCTGCGAAACGACATCGCCGGTCAGCGCGCTCTCCAGCACCTGGGCGTGAACCTCGACACCGGGCATCGCCGGCGTCACCGGCGTCGTCTTGATGTCGTTCAGCCCGGTTGCTGAGGTGCCGATCACGATCAGCTTGCCGGCAATTCGGTCCGGTGAGACGCGCCCGTCCAGCACATCGACCGCCGAGACATAGATCGAGGGATCGCGACGGGCGTAGTGGATCCAGAGTTGGCCGTGGAGATCGGTCGGGATCGCAAAGCCCTTGAGACCCAGGCTCTTGATACCGGCCTTGTCGGCCTTGATCAGGATCGTGCCGGAGCCGCTCGCCACCCGCAGCATCTCGAAGCTCAGCGACGGCATGGTGATGCCCTGCGCCACCATGATCATCGGCACGCGCCTGACGATGCCGTCGCGCTCCGGCCTGATCGTGAACAGGCCGCGCCCGGCAGCCGCCTCCTCGAGCACCGGCACGTTGCGCAGCAACCCCGGGAACATGTACATGAAAGGCTGCGGCTCCTCACCGAGCATCGCAAGTCCGGTGACCGGAAGCTTTTCGTTGAGGTCGGCGCGCACGTTGGGCCCGCCGGATTCGCCGAGCACCACCCGCGAGTTCTTGATGGCTTCGGCCATGATGCTGTCGTTGCTCGGCAGCTGCCGCAGCCTGGCGCGCATCTCCTCATCGAGGCTGCTGAACGTATCGGCGGCGATATCGGGATTGAGACGATCCGGCTCGGAGAACACCGCGTCGAACGCGATCACCACGGCGCCGAGCCGGGTGAGATTGGTGACGATGTCGGCGAGCCGGGTCCGCGGCCACGGCCACTGTCCGAGCCGGGGATCGGCGAGGCTCTTTTCATCGATGTCGACAATGGTGACGGGCCGCGCCGTCTTCTGGCGCGGTTGCAGCGCCTGGAATGTGTCAAACGTCCTGACGCGAAGCTCCTGGACTGGAGCCGGATCCACGATCCGCAGCGCAGCAATGCCGATCAACAGCGCCACGCAGACCAGCCGCGCATAGCCGAAGCGCCGTGCGAACCACCTGCGTATCGCCTTCAGCCGTTTCATGCCATCTGGATATCACGCGCGCAGAATTGTTCCAATCGAGCAAGCATGCGCAGTGCACAATCAGCCGGGCCACCCCCCCGGCGGCACGGCCGCGCGCCCGTCACGCAAAATGAATAATGAAGTCGTTCTGGGACAGGCTCGCCTTCGCGACATTGTGCAATGTGATCGTGTCTGCGCTGTCGATCGTGATCAGCGTATCCGCCGAACTGGTCGGCGATATCGCAACATGCTGATCGAACCAGCTACTGAAGGTGCTTGCCGAGACGACCGTGGACAGATCGATCTGGTCCTCGCCTGGCGTGAAGTTCAGGATCGTGTCGTGGTTGAAGTTCGGCGCAAACACGAACTTGTCCTGGTAACCCGACCCGAAAAACACGTCCTTGTCGCTGGTCCCGGTCAGAATCACGGGCTCGGGCCGATCCTGTTGGACGTTGAAGATCAGGTTGACCGTATCGGTTGCGCCATGGCCATCGGTCACGGAGAGCGCGATCGTGTCGGTCGCTGGAGCTGTCTGGCCGGGGTTGTAAACGAGACCCGACGATCCAAGCGCGGTGTTGATGCTGGAGAGAAGCCCCTCCTGCGACGAAGGTGCAACGCTGCTGCCCGCACCGGGCGTCGTCGCCGCGGCCATGGTGAAGGTCTCGTCGGCCGTCGCATCGGCGTCCGTCACGGTCAGGCCGGAGATCGTCTCGGTCCCGTTGGGATGTTCGGTGATACTGACGCTGTCGGTGTGGATCACGGGCGCGTCGTTGGCGCCGATCACGTCGATCGTCAGCTTCGCGGTCCCGACGGCGCCATGCGCGTCGATCGTCTCCACATCGAACGTGTCGGCATAGGTGCCCCTGCCCAACGCGTTGATCGCGGCAGCATCGGGAACATAGCTGTAGGTGCCGTCCGGGTTGACGGTCAGCGAGCCGTAGAGGCCCGCGATCTGCGTGACCGCAGTGTGGTCCGAATTGAGCGCGGCATAAGTCAGCGTCGCGGTTTCGCCATGGTCGACGTCGTTGCCATGGAGCGTGCCGGTCAGCGTGCCGAACGTGTCGTTATCGGCGGTATCGGTGAGCGTGCCGGCATTGACGTCGGCGAGTGTCGGCGCGTCGTTGGCGCCGTTGATCGTGATCGTCACGGGCTCGTTGACGACGCCGCCATGGTGGTCGTCGATCTGGATCGTGTAGGTCAGCGTCAGCGTCTCGCCGAGGGCGAGATAGTCGAAATTCTGGTCCGCGGCCGAGAACGTCCAGGTCGACGATCCGGTTGAACCGCCGGTCGCGTCCGTCAACGTCCCCAGCGACAGCCAGTTCAGGATCGTGGCCTCGTCGGGCAGGCCCGTGGTCGCCCCGGATTCGGCGACGCCGGTGATGGTCATGGTGTGGGTGTCGCTGAGATCCACATCGGTGAAGGTCACGGTGCCGGATGCGCTGTCCAGCGTCGATGAACCGGTCGTATCGGGTTGTTCGGGGATGATGGCCGCCTGAGGCGCCGACGTGACGATCGGCGCGTCATTGCTGCCGGTAATCGTGATCGTCACCGGTTGGCTGATCACGCCGCCATGATGGTCATTGACCTCGACCGTATAGGTCAGCGTCAGTGTCTCACCGTCGGCAAGATAATCGAAATTGCGGTCGGCGGCCGAGAAGGTCCAGGCCTGGGATCCGGCGACCCCGCCGGTCGAATCGGTCAGCGTCCCCAGCGAGAGCCAGTTCAGAATCGTGGACTCGTCCTCAGGCAGGCCTGTGGTCGTTCCGGATTCCGCGACGCCGGTGATGGACACGATGTGGGTGTCGCCGAGATCGACGTCGGCAAATGTCACCGCGCCCTGGGCCACGTCGAGCTTGATCGATCCGGTCTCGCCGATCATCTCGGGGACCGTGGCGGTCGGCGGCTCCGACGTGAACGTCGGCACGTCGTTGGTGCCAGTGATGGTGATGGTGACGGGCTGGGTGACGACACCGCCGTGGTGGTCGTCGACCTGGATCAGGTAAGTCAGCGTCAACGTCTCGCCGACAGCGAGATAGTCGAAATTCCTGTCGGCGGCCGAGAAAGTCCAGGCGCGCGATCCGGTTACGCCGCCGGTCGAATCCGTCAGCGTGCCGAGCGACATCCAGCCCAGTATCGTCGCCTGATCGGGAAGCCCCGTGGTCACGCCCGTTTCGGTGACGCCGGCAACGGTGACGCTGTGGGTGTCGCTGAGATCGACATCGACGAAGGTCACGGTACCGGATGCGGTATCCGGCACGACCGAGCCGGTCGTCTCCTCGGCTTCAGTGATGGCGGCCGCCTGGGTCGGCGAGGTGATCACCGGCCTGTCGTCGGTGCCGACGATCGTGATGGTGACCGGCAGCGTGACGACGCCGCCCTGATGGTCGTCGATCTCGACCGTGTAGGTCAGCGTCAGCGTCTCGCCGGTGGCGAGATAGTCGAAGCTCCTGTCGGCGGCCGAGAACGTCCAGGAGCGCAATCCCGTCACGCCATCGGTCGAATCCGTCAGCGCGCCCAACGACAGCCAGCTCAGCACGGTGGCATGGCTGGCAAGTCCGGTGGTGACGCCGGCCTCGGTGACGCCGGTGATGGTGACCGTATGCGTGTCGGTCAGATCCGCATCGGTAAATGTCAGCGTGCCGTGCGCCGTATCAGGCTGGGCGGAATTCCTCGTTGCTGGGAGTTCGGTGATCGAACCGGCCTGCGCCGAGGACGTCACCACCGGGGAGTCGTTGGTGCCGGTGATCGTGATCGTGAAGGTCTTGAACGTGGTCTCGTTGTTCGGTGCGAAATTGTTATCGACGCGCGCGACATAGGCCAGCGTCAGCGTTTCTCCGGCAGCCAGGAAGTCGAACGCGCTGTCGGCAAGGTTGTAGGTCCAGGTCGCCGAACCGGCATTCTTGTTGTTCGGATCGGGCTCGAGCAGCAACGGGATCTCGACGGTCTTGATGGCCGCAAGCTGCGCTGCCGTCAGCGATGAGGTCACGTCGCTGCCGTTGGCGTCCCGGTAGCTGAACGCGGAATAGTCGACCTTCGCACTCGGTATGTCACCGACATTGAGGTCCAGCCATTTGATCTGGCCCGTCGCGGTGTCGAACAGCCCGCTTTGGGTCAGCCCCAGCCGCTCGGTAAACGCCGCGTCCTGGGTCACGACCTGCGGCGGCCCCGGGATGTGCTCGATCCTGCTGTTGGGAACGCCGCCGGCCTGAGGGCCGGTCGTGTTGACGAAGGTCAGCAGAATGATGATCGGCGCGCCACTGTCGCTGCTGGTGAGCTTGAAGCTGCTCGAGACCGGGACGACGCTGTCCGTGAAGTTGGTGGTGAGCTTGGTGTTGGGATTGTTGTTGTCCGTGAACTTCAGCGCAAAGACGTCGGAGATCAGCTTCTGCGCATCGGTCGACAGTTGCGCCGACGAGACGAAGCTGACGCTGCCCTGGCCGTTGACAATGGTCTGGGTGCCGGCCTGATCGACGGTCGCGATCGGATTGAGCGTCGTCTTGTCGAACAGGATGTAGGAGCCGGTGCTGCCATCGGGCTCGACCAGCACCTGGAATTTGGCCGGCGGCACGCCGCCGGTGCCCTGCACGTCGAAATCGATCTCGACCAGCACCGCGGTGCCGCGGATGCCCATGGTCGCGACCGGCGTATCGACCTTCATGTCGCCGTGCTTGGCGGTCGCGCCGGCCACGAAGGAGATCGTGCCCGAGACCAGACTCATCAGCGACGTATTGCTCGACCCGTTCGGGTCGTAGATCATTTCGTTCAGCACCATCTTGGCGTTCGGGCCGAGACCGAACACGGTGCCGTCGATGAAGGTGATGCCGAGCGTCGAGTCGCCGCCGGATTGCACCACGTCACCCTTGTTGACGTTATCGCCCTGGTTCAGGACGATCGCGACGCCGTTGCGGATGGCCGTCGCGTTCCCGATCAGCTTGGTGACATGGCCGATGACCTTGGCCGGCTCCGCCGCGCCGCCGGCCTGGGCATATTGAGTATAGCCGGTGAGTGCGCTGACGAGATCGCCGGTGAGATGCGCGCCGTCAGGCGACGCCAGCGGCGCGCGCTTCTCGCCCTTGAAATAGTCGTGCAGGACGAGTTCCCGATCGTCCTTCGCGATGACGAGGTCGAGCCCGGCCCGCTTGAAGTCGCCGGTGAACAGCAATTGCCCGTCGTCGACGATGATCGCGCCGGGCGGAGCATGCGTGGAAACGCTGTCGACGTGCACGTATCCACGGGCATAAGCGTCCGTGTTCGGCAACAGGCCGTCGAATTTCTCGACAAAGTTCACTGCGGATCACCGCACGAGAGTTAATATTGTTAAAATATCCGAACGATTATGCCTGCATATCATCGGATAAAGCTTGGCGAAACCACTCTGTGCTTGCGCAAGGTGGCCCTGTTGTGCGGTTTGACTGGATGTGACTTGGCTCACGCTGTGAAGAGCCGTGTAGTTCGGATTCGTTTGACGGTACCATAAGGTGGGATTCAAGCCAAGATACGTACTGAGCCACGTATTCGTGGTATTGATTGGCATTTCTGTACTTGCCTCTATTTCCCCTTAGCCCAGAGCGGGCATTTGACCCCAATTTCCCGGCCAAAGCTGTGACTTAGCTTACAAATCACAGCAGTCCCGTGCGCGGACCGGCCGGGTTAACCAGAGGGCAAGGATGAGTTGCAAAGCAGTGGAAAAAGGTTCGCCGCTTCCTTTCACAAACCGGTAAAGTTTTCGGGACCCCAAGCAGGCGCCCTTTAGCCTCTTCCCCTGATTCCCCACATCTTAAGTCGATTCGAAGGGATCGTTCGCCATGCTGCCCGGCATGAAACGATCCGATCGCGTGCGCGGTGCAATTTCCACCCGCCGAAGAGCGGACAGGGGGTGTCGGATGAGATTCTCGCTTCGCCCGCTTGCGCTGCGCGCCGTCATGCTGGGCTTCGGCCTGGCCCTGGCCGCGCCGGTTGCCGAGCTCAATGCCGCTTCGCTGCTTTCGCCCGGTCCGGCGACGCTGATCAGAAAATCGACCGAGCCGTTCGGCCTGACGACCAGCCTGCTTGCCGACGGTGGCCTGCACGACAAATGGCTCGGCGTGCAGCGCCAGCTCGCCGACGAATTGGAGCAACTGGCAGCCTGCGAGAGCGACCGCGCCGGCTGCGCGTCGCCGGCGGCGCTGCGATTCCTGGCGATCGTCGATGCCGGACGGGCGCGTCAGGGTCGCGCCCGGCTCGGCGAGATCAACCGCGCGATCAACCTTGCGATCCGTCCGGGCAGCGATCTTGCGGCCTATGGCGAGCCCGACGTCTGGGCGACGCCGCTCGCCACCTTCGCCCGCGGCAGCGGCGACTGCGAGGACTATGCGATCGCGAAACTCGTGGCGCTGCGCAAGGCCGGCGTGGCGCCGGAAGATCTGCGGATCGTCGTCCTGCATGACCTCGTCGGCGGCGAAGACCATGCGGTGCTCGCCGCGCGGCTCGACGGCCGCTGGCTGACGCTCGACAACCGCCGCATGGCGATGATCGAGGACAGCGACATCAGGAGTTTTCGGCCGACCTTCGTGATCGACCAGCACGGCGTCAGCCGCTATGTCGATGCCCCGCTCGTCGCCGAGGCCGCTTGGCGGCCGGCGGCGCGTACGAACTAAGAGCCGGCCAGACATACTTTCCATCATTGCGAGCGAAGCGAAGCAATCCATCCCTCCGCGGAAAGATGGATTGCTTCGTCGCTTCGCTCCTCGCAATGACGAGTGAATCCAGATGAGCGACTGCCCGTCAGAACATCAGATTATCCTTCACCAGCACCCAGCGACCGCCCTTGACCTGCTGCACCTGGGTGATGGTGTTGGCGAGATGATCCGTCTTGGAGAACTTGGTCGGCGGCGAGCTGAAGATGTCGAGGAACTTGTCGCCTGACTCCAGCGAGTCCAGCATCTTCTGGCCGGAGAGATCCTTGCCCGCCTTCTGCGCGTAGAAGGCAAAGGTCATCACCGCGTTGTAGCCGATGATCGCCTGGGTATTGGCGTCGGTGTTGAACATCTTCTTGTAGTTCACCAGCCAGTCCTTCACCTTGCCCTTGGCCGTGTCCTCGTAGGGAATCTCGAAGCCCGAGGCCGCATAGAGCCCTTCGACGGCATCCTTGCCGAGCGCCGGCACTTCGAGCACGTTGGTCGGGGTGGCGCCGAGGAAGGTCACATCCCAGCCGAGCTTCTTGGCCTCGTTCATCGCGCCGATGGTCTCGCGGATCACGGTGCCGAGCACCACGAGGTCGCAGCCGTCGGCCTTCATCTTGGCGACCTGCGCCGAGAAGTCGGAGGCGCCGCGCTTGTAGCTCGTGACCGAGGCCGGCTGCACCTTCATCGCGCCAAGCTGCTGGGTGAAGCCGTCGAGCACGTTTTTGCCGTACTCGTCATCCTGATGCATGATGCAGGGCTTCTTGAAGTTCTTCCACTCCATCATGTATTTGAGCGCGGCGCGCGTGCTCTCGACATAGGGCAGGAGGTTGTTGAACTTCAGCCGCTCCTGCGGCTTGGCGGGATCGAACTTGAAGGTGAATTCGGCGGCCGTCAGCGGGAACAGCTGCAGCACGCCGGCGTCGAACAGGACGTCCTGCGCGGCGAGCACGGTCGGCGAGCCCATCGGGCCGATCATCGCGAACACCTTGTCGCGCTCGACCATCTTCTGCGAGGCCAGCACCGCCTTCTTCGGATCGTAGCCGTTGTCCTCCAGGATCATCTTGATCTTGCGGCCGTTGATGCCGCCGCCGGCGTTGATCTCCTCAACCGCCATCTTCATGCCGTTGGACACCGGAACGCCCCAGACCTTGATCGGGCCGGACAAGTCCTGATGCGTTCCGATCACGATCTCGGTCGGCGAGATGCCTTCATTGGTGACCTTGGTCTGGGCTGCGGCCGGCAGACAGGTCAGCGCCAGCGCACTCACCGCAAGGCCCAGCGCCTTCAGCGATTTCGACATTGCAGTCTCCTCCTTACATGGCCCATGTTAAGCGAAGGGTCGGGCCTGCTCGCTCCTTCGCCAATTTCTTTCTCCTCGGCTATGCTACCGCGCGTTCGCCATACATGGCGGCGATCTCGGCCGCGTAGCGCTTGTTCACGAAGCTGCGCTTCAGCTTCATGGTCGGCGTCAGCTCCTCGTCCTCGGGCGTGAGCTGGCGCTCGATCAGATAGAATTTCTTGACGGTCTCGACGCGCGCGAACTTGACGTTGACCGCCTCGACCTCGCGCTGGATCAGATCCTGGATTTCGCGTGCGCGGCACAGGCTCGCGTAATTGGTGAAGGGGATGTCGTGGTCCTGGGCGTATTTCTCGACATTCTCCTGGTCGATCATGATCAGGCAGGTGAGATACGGCCGCTTGTCACCGATCACGACCGCATCCGAGACATAGGGTGAGAACTTGAGCTGGTTCTCGATCTCGGACGGCGTGATGTTCTTGCCGCCGGAGGTGATGATGATGTCCTTCATCCGGTCGGTGATCTTGACATAGCCTTCATTGTCGATCGTCCCCACGTCGCCGGTGTGCAGCCAGCCTTTGGCGTCGATCGTCTCGGCGGTCCTCTCCGGCTGGTTGAGATAGCCCATGAACAGGAAATCGCCCTTGATCAGGATCTCGCCCTTCGGGCAGATCATCACCTCGCCCCAGGGCGCGGCCTTGCCGACCGAGCCGAGCTTGATGCGATCCGCCGGCATCATGGTCGCGACGCCGCAATTCTCGGTCTGGCCGTAGACCTCGCGCATGTCGATGCCGAGCGCGAGATACCAGCGGATCAGATCCGGCGAGATCGGCGCGGCGCCGGTCAGCACAATCCGGCAGCGGTCGAGCCCGAGCATGCGGCGGATGTTGCGGAACACCAGCCAATAGGCCGCGCGGTTGGCGAGCCGCAGCGACAAGGGCGGCGTCTCGCCCTGCAGCCGACACTCGGTCATCCGGTTGCCGATCGCGAGCGCGCGGGCATACATCCAGTTCTGGAACGGGGTCGCATCCTTCAGCGCGATGGTGATGCCGGAATAGAACTTCTCCCAGATCCGGGGCACCGCGAGGAATGCGGTCGGCTGCACCTCGCGAAGATTGTCCGGCACCGTCTCCGGGCTCTCGGCGAAATTCATCACCGATCCCAGGGCGAGCGAGAGGTAATAGCCGCCGACCCGCTCGGCGACGTGGCAGAGCGGCAGAAACACCAGCCGCTCCTCGCTGTCGGTCGAGGGGTAGAGATCGTTGGCGTGGCGCATCTGGTGCGTCACGCTGCGGTTGGAGTGCATCGCGCCCTTGGGCGGGCCCGTGGTGCCGGAGGTGTAAACTAGGATCGCGAGATCGGAGGCGGTGCGGCTGCCGGTCATCTCGTCCCACAGCGCCGGATTGCCCCAGGCATGATTGCGGCCGAGCGACGTGAATTCCGCGAGCGACAGCACCATCGGATCGGAGAAGCCGGAGAGGCCCTCCATGTCGAACACGACGATCCTCTCCAGCGTCGGACAGCGCGACCGGCAGGTCAGCACCTTGTCGAGCTGCTCCTCATCCTCGACGAAGATCACCCGCGTGCGGGAATCATTGATGAGGTATTCGACCTGCGCGGCCGAATCGGTCGGATAGATGCCGGACGAGACGCCGCCGGCGCACAGGATGCCCATGTCGGCGTAGACCCATTCCGGCACCGCGTTGGCGATGATCGAGCCAACGTCGCCGGGACGGAAGCCTGTGGCATGCAGGCCGTAGGAGATGTCCTTGGAGATCTGCAGCCATTCGCGCCAGCTGGTCGGTTGCCAGATGCCGAACTTCTTCTCGCGGATCGCGGGCCTGTCGCCACGCGTTTGAACCGCGAGCAGAAAGCTCCTCGCGATCGTGTCGGCAACCGTCAGCACCGCTGGTCCGGCCATGCGCGCTCCCTCCTCTGCCGCCCGTCTCACGCGCCGGCTTGTGTTGCCGGTCTTGTTGGCGAAGCGGGCCTGAAATCTAGCTCCAACTCTCGTTCAGTGCCAAACCTTCCTCGGCGCCATTGCCAGCGTCCAGTCATTCTCAACGCCACGTCTTCTTCTTTTTCCAGCGCCGCTCGCCGCGCGCACCGGCTTCCTTGGCGCCGAGGTAGAACTCCTGGATATCGGGTGAATTCATCAGCCGCTCGCAGCTGTCGTTCATGACGACGCGGCCGATCTCCAGCACATAGCCGTAATGCGCCGTCTCCAGCGCGATCTTGGCATTCTGCTCGACCAGCAGGATCGACATGCCCTGCTCCTCATTGACGCGGCGGATGATGGTGAAGATCTCCTTCACCAGGATCGGCGACAGCCCGAGCGACGGCTCATCGAGCAACAGCAGCGTCGGCCGGTTCATCAGCGCCCGCCCGATCGCCAGCATCTGCTGCTCGCCGCCCGAAAGCTGCCCGGCCGGCTGGCCGAGCCGCTCCCTCAACCGCGGAAAATAGCCGTAGACGCGCTCGAGGTCCTGCGCCACACCGTCGCGGTCCTTGCGCAGATAGGCGCCCATCATCAGGTTTTCGCGCACCGACAGGAACGGAAACACCTCGCGCCCCTCCGGCACGTGGCTCAGCCCGAGCCTCACGATCCGGTCGGCCTCCATGCGCTGGATCGGCTTGCCGAGGAATTCGATCGAGCCCTTCTGCGGGTCGAGGATGCCGGAGATCGTCTTCAGGACCGTGGTCTTGCCGGCGCCGTTGGCGCCGAGCAGCGTCACGATCCGGCCGCGCGGCACCTCGAGGCTGATGCCGCGGATCGCCATGATCGGCCCGTAATAGCTTTCGATGTTGGAGAGTTTCAGGATGATGTCCGCTGTGCTCATGGCATCATCCTCATGCGCCGAGATACGCTGCGACGACGTCGGGATGGTGCTGCACCTCGGACGGCGAGCCCATCGCCAGCACGCGGCCGTAGTTCAGCGCGATGACGCGGTCGGAGACGCGGTTGACCAGCGTCATGTCGTGCTCGACCATCAGCACGGTGATGCCGAGCTCGCTCTTCATGTCGCGGATCCAGAACGACATGTCGTCGGTCTCCTCGACATTGAGGCCGGAGGACGGTTCGTCGAGCAGGATCAGCTTCGGCTCCGAGCACAGCGCCCGCGCCAGCTCGATCACCTTGCGCACGCCGTAAGGCAGTCCCGAGATCAGCTTGTCGCGGTAGGGCTCGAGGTCGAGGAACTCGATCACCTGCTCGACGCGGCGGCGATGCGCCTTCTCGCCGGCACGAACGCTCGGCAGGAACAACAGTTCCTGCCACAGCCGGGTGGTGGAATGGCGATGGCGGCCGACCAGGAGATTGCTCAGCACGGTCGCGTTCTCGAACAGCTCGATGTTCTGGAAGGTGCGGGCGATGCCGAGTTTCGCGATATCGTAGGCCGGCTCCTGGGTGATGTCCTGATCCTCGAAGAAGATCTTGCCGGAGGTCGGCGGATAGATCCGCGAGATCAGGTTGAAGATCGAGCTCTTGCCGGCGCCGTTGGGCCCGATGATCGAGAGGATCTCGCCCTTCTCGACCGCGAAGCTGACCGCATCGACCGCCTTGAGGCCCCCGAAATGCAGCGACAGGTTCTCGGCGCGGAAATAGCTCATCTGTTCCGCTCCGATTTCACATAGATCTTCTGCCGCTTGAAGGTGGCGCGCTTGTAGAGCGGGAACAGCTGGAAGAAGAGCTTGATCTTGAGCCAGCGGCCGTAGAGTCCGAGCGGTTCAAACAGCACGAACAGCACGATGATGATGCCGTAGATCGCGCCTTTCAGTCCGTTGGCGGAGGCGAAGGCTGCGACCGCGTCCTGGATATGGCCCGCGCGCTCGGTGCCGGCGCCGAGGGTCGCAGCAATGCCGCCGATCACGCCCGGCATATCGTCCTTCAGATAGGTCAGGAGCGGATCGATCATGACCAGGAAGATCGCGCCCAGTACCGCGCCGTGCAGGCTGAACGTGCCGCCGATCAGGATCACGATGATGAACTCGATCGAAAGCTGCAGCGTGAACATCTCGGGCGAGATGAAGGAGAGCTTGTGCGCGAACAGCACGCCGGCAAAGCCGGTGATCGCCGCCGAGATCGCGAACGACTTCACCTTGTAGAGTGCGACATTGATGCCCATGCTGCGCGCCGCGGTTTCGCTGTCGCGGATCGCGACGAAGGCGCGCCCGGTCGGCGAGCGCAGCAGATTGAGCGTGCCGACGATGGTCAGCACCAGCACCGCAAGGCAGAGGTAATAGAAGGTCGGGCCGTCGCGCGACACCGTCGTGCCGAGCAGCTGCATGGTCTTGACCCGCATGCCCTCATTGCCGTTGGTGACGCTTTCCCAGCGCGCCAGGATCTCCTCGACGATGAACGCAAAGGAGATCGTCGCGATCACCAGATAGATGCCCTGCAGCCGCAGCGCCGGAAACCCGACCAGCGCGCCGACCACGCCGGTCAACAACCCCGCGGCGAGGAAGTAGACCGGAAACGGCACATTGAACTGCTGCAGATAGGCCGCTGTGTAGGCGCCGATCGCAAGAAACGCGGCATGGCCGAGCGAGGCCTGTCCGGTGAAGCCGGTCAGGATCAAGAGCCCGACGCCGACGGTCGCGTAGATGCAGACGAAGACCAGCTGGCTCATCAGATAGCTTGAGAGCACGTAAGGCGCGATCAGCAACACCGCCAGCAACAGGCCGTAGGAATAGATGTAGCCCGAATGCGGGAACAGCTTGATGTCGTCTTCGTAATCGGTCTTGAAGAGAAACCGCATCCGTTGCTCCTCAGACTTTCTTCCGGACGTGAAGGCCGAACAGGCCCTCGGGCTTGAGCAGCAGCACCGCGAGCAGCACGATGTAGGGCGCGACGTCCTTCCATCCCTGCGGCAGATAGAAGCCGGCCATGCTCTCGATCACGCCGATCAGGACGCCGCCGACCACGGCGCCCGGGATCGAGCCGAAGCCGCCGAGCACCGCGGCCGGAAACGCCTTCAGCCCCAGCACCAGGCCGACATTGGAATGGATGAAGGTGATCGGCGCCAGCAACACGCCGGCGCAGGTCGCGACCGCGGCCGAGATCGCCCAGACGATCGAGACCACCCGCTTGACCGGAATGCCCATGTAGTAGGCAGCCAGCATGTTCTCGGAGCTGGCGCGCATCGCGGTGCCGAGCGTGGTCCGGTTGAAGAACAGATAGAGCAGCGCGCACAGGATGATGGTCGCCGCGATCACCGACAGCTTGTCGTAGGCGAGCACCAGGCTGCCGATCCGAAGCACGCCCTGGCTGAACGGCGTCTCGATCTTGAAGTCGTCGGTGCCCCAGATCATGCCGGAGACCGAGCGCAGGAAATAGCCGAGCCCGATCGTCGCCATGATGATGGAGAATTGCGGGTAGCCGAGGATCGGCCGCACCACGAGCCGCTCGGCCAGCATGCCGAACAGCGCCATGCAGATCACCGCGCCGGCGAACCCGACCCAGTAATTCAGCCCGAGCATGCCGATGAAGGTGAAGGCGAAAAAACCGCCCAGCATCATCAAATCGCCTTGCGCGAAGTTGACGACCTCGGTTGCCTTGTAGACCAGCACGAAGCCGAGCGCGATCAGGCCGTAAACGCAGCCGAGCGCGATGCCGCTGACGAGCTGCTGAACAAAGTCCAGCATCGTTCCCTCCCCGATGCCCGGCGATTCTTATCCGATCGCTCGTTGCATCCCGCCTTCACGCCCTTGTGTCTGGAGCGCCGAAAGCCGCCTATGTCCGCCCCGATTGAGCCAAAAGGCCCGATCCCTGTCAACAAACCGCTGTTGTCGCTGTATCATCACATTTGCGGAGATTTGCCGCAGCACGGACTAATACGGATATCACCTTTGATTTGCCCCGTGCGATTCACTGCACCGAAACGGTTTTTGTCCAAGCTTTGCGCAACCGACGAGCGAAATTCCGGATCGCCACCCCGCCATGACACCTGAACTGTCCGCACTCGCCGTGCGAGGGTTAACCAAGCGTTTTGACCGCCCGGCGGTCGACGCGCTCGATCTCACGATCCGTGTCGGTGAGTTCTATGCGCTGCTCGGACCGAACGGCGCCGGCAAGACCACGACGCTGCGCATGGTGGCGGGGCTATTGCGGCCCGATGCCGGCTCGGTGTCGATCCTCGGCATCGACGCGCTGGCCGATCCGGTCGCCGCCAAGCAGATCATGGCCTGGGTGTCCGACGAGCCGATGATTTACGACAAGCTGACGCCGCTGGAATATCTCGAATTCGTCGCCGGCCTGTGGGGCATCGATCCGCGCACGTCGGAGAGCTCGGCGCGCGATCTTTTGGTGTCGCTCGGGCTCGAGCCGCATCTCAACGAGCGCTGCGAAGGCTTCTCCAAGGGCATGCGCCAGAAGGTGGCGCTGGCCGGCGCGCTGGTGCACGATCCCCGCCTGATCATTCTCGACGAACCGCTGACCGGCCTCGACGCGCTGTCGGCGCGTCACGTCAAGGGACTGCTGCAGGAGCGCGTCCGCGCCGGCTGCACCGTGATCATGACGACCCACATTCTCGAAGTCGCCGAGCGGATGGCCGACCGGATCGGCGTGATCGCGGCCGGCAGGCTGATCGCCGAGGGCACGCTGGCCGAGCTGCGCGCGCAGAACGGCCGCAACGACACCACCCTCGAGGAGATGTTCATCGCGCTGGTCGATACCGAAGCGGCGGCCGCGTGAGCTCGGTCGCCCACCTCACCTGGTTCGTCCGCCACGAATTCCGCCTGGCGTGGCGCGAATGGCTGGCGATGATGACCGGCGGCCGGCGCCGGCGCAATCGCGCCGTGATCGGCCTCTTGGTCTTCGCGGCGATCCTGCATCTGCCGGCTTATGCCGTGGTCAACCGCTATTCCGACTTGCGGTTTCCGCTCGACCCGTCGTCGCTGATCGTGCTGACCGCGACGATCTTCCTGGCCTGGGCGCTGATGCTCTCGCAGGCGATCGAGTCGGTGACGCGCGTGTTCTATGCCCGCGCCGATCTCGATCTGATCATGTCGTCGCCGGCAAAACTCACCAACATCTTCTCGATCCGGATCGCCGCGATCGCGCTGACGGTGAGCAGCATGGCGCTGTTGCTGTCGACGCCGTTCATCGACGTGCTGATCTATCTCGGCGGCCCGCGCTGGCTCGCCGGCTTCGGCGTCGTCCTTGCGATCGGGCTGTCGGCGGCAGCCGCCGCGATCGCCGTCACCGCGTTCCTGTTCCGCCTGATCGGGCCGAGCCGGACGCGGCTGGTAGCGCAGGTCGTCTCCGCCGTGATCGGCGCCGGCTTCGTCATCGCGCTGCAGGTCGTGGCCGTGCTGTCCTACGGCACGCTGTCGCGCTTTGCCTTTCTGACCTCGGAAACCGCGGCGCGAGTTGCCCCCGCCCCCGACAGCCTGCTGTGGTGGCCGGCGCGGGCATCGCTCGGCGACCTCGAAATCATGCTGCTGCTGCTCGCCGCGGCGCTGGTGATGCTCGGCGGCGTGATGGCGATATTCGCACCGCGGTTTGCCGATACGGTCGCCAGCGTCGCCGCCAATCCAGCTGCGGTGACGCGGGGACGCGCCCGCGCGTTCCGGGCGGGCTCGCGGCAGCAGGCGCTGCGGCGCAAGGAATTCTTGCTGCTGCGTCGCGATCCGTGGCTGCTGTCGCAGACCCTGATGCAGATGCTCTATCTGTTGCCGCCGGCGCTGATGCTGTGGCGCAGCTTCTCCGGCACGTCGACCGCGATCGTGCTGATTACGCCCGTCATCGTAATGGCCGCAGGCCAGCTCGCCGGCGGGCTCGCCTGGCTGACCATCTCCGGCGAGGACGCGCCCGATCTGGTGGCGACCGCGCCGCTGCCGCCGTCACGCGTGACCCGCGCCAAGGTCGAGGTGGTCCTGATCGCAATCGCCGTTATCTTCGCCCCGCTGGTGGCCGCGCTGGCGTTTGCCTCGCCAGGGCAGGCCGCGGTCACGGCGATCGCGATCCTCATCGCGACCGGATCCGCCGCCGCGGTCCAGCTCTGGTTCCGCGCGCAGGCCAAGCGCAGCCAGTTCCGCCGGCGCCAAACCTCCTCCCGTATCGCCACCTTCGCGGAAGCCTTCTCCTCGATCGGCTGGGCCGCAACCGCGGCGTTGGCCCTGACAATCCCGACGGCCGCGCTGGTCAGCGGCATTCTGACGCTGCTGACGCTTGTCATCGCCTGGAAGATCAGCCCGCGGCGCTAGCCTTCATCACCTCGATCACCGCCGCGGCAAACGCCTCGGGCGCTTCCTGCGGCAGATTGTGGCCGGCATGCGGAATCAGGCGATGGGCAAGGCGGCCGGTGTACTTTGCCGCGGTGCGACTGCCGTCGGTCGCGAACGTCACGCCGTCGTCGGCGCCGTCGAGCGAGATGGCGGGGACCCTGATGACAGGCAATGTGTCGAGCCGCCGCTGCAAATCCGCATATTGCGGATCCCCGTCGACAACGCCGTAACGGTGCCGATAACTGTGGATCACGACGTCGACATAATCAGGATTGTCGAACGCAACCGCGGTCCGCTCGAAGCAGGCGTCGTCGAACGCCCAGCTCGGCGACCATTGCGACCACAGGATTTTGGCGATGCCGCGCCGGTTGGCGGCGAGCCCCGCCCGCCCCCGCTCGAGCTGGAAGTAGTACTGATACCAAAGCGGCACCTCGCGATCAGGCGGCGCCGGCACCATCGCATGAGCGATGTCCTGGATCATGTAGCCGTTGGTGCAGACGAGTCCGATACATCGTTCCGGCCACAGCGCCGCACCGATCGATGCGGCGCGGCCGCCCCAGTCATAGCCGGCGAACACCGCGCGCGCGATGCCGAGCGCGTCCATCAGCGCGATCAAGTCGGCGCCGACCGCCGCCTGCTCGCCCGAGCGCGGCGTCGCCTTGTCGCGGAACGCCGTCGGTCCGTAGCCGCGCAGATAGGGCACGATGACCCGACAGCCTTGCGCCGCCAGCATGGGCGCGACGTCCACATAGGAATGGATGTCGTAGGGGAAGCCATGCATCAGCAGCACGGCCGGCCCAATGGAGGGGCCCGCTTCGTAATAAACGATGTTGAGCACACCGGCATCGACATGGCGCAATGGCTCGAGCCGTTTGGTCGAAGGCGCGCGCTGCGAAGAGACGGTATCAGTCACGCAGAACTCCCTGATCTCGATCGTTTGCGCGGCATCCTAGCGTGTCCCGACGCAATAATCGCCCGGCTCGTGTTGCAACCCGCGCCATGGAGCGATGCACGGGCCTCATCATGACGGCGCGCCAAATGCGCGCTACTCTTCCGTCCGCGGATGCCGCCGCAGACGGAACAGGTCATGCTGAGATTGCTCGCCGCGCTCGTCTTGCTGGGATCATTGACCGGTCACGCCTTCGCGCAGGACGCCCAGCGCAGCGAATGCCTGGCGATGGCAAATGCGCCGCCGCGCGCCGTCCCCGTGAGCTACCGCCGCCTCGCGGCCAAGACCGCGGACAAGACTGCGACCAAGTCCGACGAAGTCGCGATCACCTATGCCGGCCATTCGACCTACTATATCGACACGCCCGGCGGCATCCGGATCGCGACCGACTATAACGGCGTCTATCGGACCGGGCGGCTGCCCGACGTCGCGACCATGAACCGGGCCCACGCGACCCATTACACGCTGTTTCCCGACCCCAAGATTCCCCACGTGCTGCATGGCTGGGGCGAGAACGGCCAGGCCGCGCATTACGCGATGCGCATCGGCGACGTCTATATCCGCAACGTCACCACCGACATTCGCCGCTACTGGGGCGAAGACCCCGGCGGCGAGATGATCAAGGACGGCAATTCGATCTTCATCTTCGAGGTCGCCGGCCTCTGCATCGGCCATCTCGGCCACCTCCACGTCAAACTCGACGACAGCCATTTCGCCGCGATCGGCCGGCTCGACATCGTGATGGTGCCGATCGACGGCACCTATACGATGTCGCTCGACGGCATCTCCGAAATCACCAGGCGATTGCGCGCCGCCGTCGTGCTGCCGATGCACCGCTTCGCTACCCCGCTCGACGAGTTCATGCGCCTGATCGGCCAGCAGTTCGAGATCGATCGCCGCGGCGGCGAGCGCACTTTGCGGATTTCACGCGACACTCTGCCGGCGACGCCGACGGTGATCATCCTCGACGGGGTGTGAGGCTCAACGCACTCATTCCTCCGCCGCCTGGCTGCGCCGGTAGTGCCGCCGCGATTTGGCAAGATTGCCGCAATCGCCCATCGAGCACCACCGCCGGTTCTGAGTACGGCTCTCGTCAACGAACAACCAACCGCAACCCCGCTCATCCTGGCACTGCTTCACCCTCAGCGCACGGGGCCCGGTCAGAAGGCTCACCGCCGACCATGCGATCGGCTTGAGCAGCGTCTCGGGCGCAACTTTCCCGGCTGTCGGCAGCCACCGCAGGGTGTCGCCGACAGGTGCGAGCGCAACACCGCCCAACGCGGCTTCAAGGTATCGGTTGATATCGGCCAGCGCCGTCGGATCGATCCGGCCGCCTCCGATGCGGGCGATAAAGATCCTGTAGAGCGCCTCGCGCAGACCATGCGCCGCATTCAGAAAGGCATCGGCCTCGTGCGGTGAGGTTTTCCATCGCGCCCTGAGCTGCGCGGCGATCCGGCGATCCGCCAGTTCGGCATCGACCAGCCATTTCAGAATGGAATCCGAAGTCGCGATCCGATCCTCAACCAGGTCGCGGAGACGCCATGCGACGGTATTGACGAACTTGATGCTGAGCTCTTCCCGGGACGACGCCTCAGGCGAAGGAACGCGCGGCATGGTCCAGCAACTCCTCTGGAACGCATAACCCCTTAATGGGTTGGATTTGATAACCTATTAAGGGGTTAGAATCTAGCTCGGGAGCCCCGTATGCCCAAGCGCCTTTTGATTGTCGGCGCGTTCGCCGCCATCTATCTGCTTTGGGGTTCCACCTACTTCGCGATCGCGCTCGGCTTGAAGTCGATCCCGCCGTTCCTGCTGATGGGCCTTCGCTCGCTTGGCGGCGGCCTGATCCTGATCGCGCTGAACGGGGCTGACGTCACGCGCGTTTCGCGGTGGAACTGGCTGACCGCAGCACTCTGCGGCGTGCTGTTCTTCGTCGGCTGCCATGGTGTTCTCGCTTATGCCCAGCAATCGGTTCCGTCCGGCATCGCCGCGATCATGCTGGCTACGATCCCGTTCTGGGTGTTGCTCATCGATTTCCTGTATCCGCAAACCCGGCGTCCCGCGACCATGACGCTGGCCGCATTGCTGCCCGGCCTTGCTGGTGTGGCAATCGTGGGCTGGCAATCGGCCGAACAGGGCCATTTCAGTATCCTTCCCATTCTGCTGCTGCTCGCTGCGGCGTTCTCCTGGGCGATGGGCACGGTGCTGTCGCGTCGGACTTCGGATCATGGTTCGCCAACATTGTCGTCAGGCATGCAACTGTCGATCGGCGGCGCGGTCCTGTTTGCAATCAGTCTTGCGTCCGGTGAACTGGAAGGCTTCTCGCCGCGCGACGTTTCGGCGCCCTCGCTCGCGGCCGTGATCTATCTCGCCATCGCCGGCAGCGTCATCGGCTTCACGGCATTTCGCTGGCTGCTCGACAATGTGTCGACGTTCATGGTCTCGACCTACATCTTCGTCAACCCGATCATCGCCGTGCTGCTCGGCACGCTGATTCTGGGCGAGCCGTTTTCCGTCACGATGTTGTTTGGAGCGCTTCTTGTCATCGCCTCGGTCATCATCACCTGGCGCGCCGAGCAGGCAACGCCGGCGTCGGCGAGGCAAGCTCAGTCGATGACATGGTCGCGACCGGCAATACGGTCGGGGTGACCGGCACGCGCAGACGTACGCATGCCTCCTCAGGCAGAGGCCCGGTTTGACGCGCTCCTGCGCGGCTCGTTATCCTCCCCAAAGCCGACATCGTATCGGCGGCCGACAAGAGCAAGAACAGGGAGCATCATCCATGGCCAGCACTCTGCCCGCCTCCGCCAGCGGGCTCTATGCCAATCCGCGCGAAGACTGGCTCGCCCAATACACCGAGGAGATCATCGATCCGGCCCGTCCGATCGTCGATCCGCATCACCATCTCTGGGACCGCGGGGGCTTGCGCTATCTGATCGAGGAGATGCGCGACGACATCGCGTCCGGCCACAACATCGTGGCCACCGTCTATGTCGATTGCCGGTCGATGTACCGCGCCGATGGTCCGGAGGCGTTCCGTCCGGTCGGCGAGGTCGAGTTCGCCAACGGCGTCGCGGCGATGGCGGCGAGCGGCGGCTACGGCAAGGCGGCGATCTGCGCCGGCATCGTCAGCCACGTTAACCTTCTGATCGGCGATCAGGCCAAGGCGGTGCTGGAGGCGCAGATTGCCGCCGGCAACGGCCGGTTCCGCGGCATCCGCCACTCGTCGGCCTGGGATGAAGACCCCAACGTCGCGCATATGTACGCGAACCGTCCGAAGGGCATTCTGCTGGACTCCACCTTTCGTAGGGGGTTCGCCTGCCTGGCACCGCTCGGCCTCAGCTTCGATGCCTGGTTGTTCCACCCGCAGATCGGCGAGCTGACCGACCTCGCCCGCACCTTCCCCGACACTCGGATCGTGCTCGATCATTGCGGCGGGCCGGTCGGCACCGGCCGTTTCGCCGGCAAGCGCACGGAGACCTTTCCGGTCTGGCAGGCGTCGATCCAGGAGATCGCCAAATGCCCGAACGTCGTGGTCAAGCTCGGCGGGCTGGCGATGTGCCTGCTCGGCTACGACTTCCACCTCCGCCCCAGGCCGCCCTCGTCGGAGGAACTTGCTGCCGCCTGGCGGCCTTATGTCGAGACCTGCATCGAGGCGTTCGGTCCGGACCGTTGCATGTTCGAGAGCAACTTCCCACCTGATAAGGGGCAATGCAGCTACCAGGTCATCTTCAACACCTTTAAACGGCTTGCATCACAATATAGCGAAGCCGAAAAGACGGCGTTGTTCTTGAAGACGGCAAAGGATGTCTATCGGCTCGATATCGGGTAAGCTCTCGACTCATGGATGACGGCATCACCATCCGGCCGCTTCGAGAGGCTGATGCGGAAGCGGTGGTCGAACTTTACGCAAAGGCAGCCGCGGTGGAACCGCGGCTAGGCCCTGTCACGCTGCCGCAATGGGACCAGTTCCTGAAGCTGCCGCAGAACCGCGGCGGGCGCGACTTTCGCGTAGCCGAGCGCGATGGCGTGCTCGTCGGCCTCGCCGAGTCGTCGTTGCGCGACCAGGGCGCGCATCACACCCGATTCCTCAAGATCGTCGTGGCGCCCGAGATGCGCCGCCGCCGGATTGGCCTCGCGCTGTTCGACGAGGTGCTTGCGATCGACGCCGACGCCGATCTCACCGTTCAGACGCTGGTGAGCAGCGACTGGCCGGCCGGAATGGCCTTCGTGGCCGCCTTCGGCTTTGTTCATGTCGAGTCCGAGATCGGGATGAAGTGCGTCGAGCCGTTGCAGCCGGCGCGCACGCTCGCGGCCGCGCGCGCCACCATCGAGCAGGTCAGCGACGTCACCGCCTGCGCGGGCGAGGTCGCGCGCATCCATAACGCCGCCTATGCGTCGGACGCCGCCTTCCGCCTGTACTCGCGGGAAGAGATGGCGCAGGTCCTGACCGAGAGCGAAGTCTGGATCGCGTCGGAGGATGGACAGATGTCGGGCTTCTGCCTGACTGAACTGGAGCGGAACTCGATGTGGATCGAGTCGGTCGCCGTCGACCCGGTGCGGCAGGGACGCGGGCTCGGCCAGCTGCTGGTTTATCGCGTGCTGGCCGCACACGACGTATCGGTCGAGCACCCGTGCTGGCTCAACGTCTCGAGCCGCAACGCTCCCGCGCTGAAGATCTATCGCCGGCTCGGCTTCCGGCCGCAGCACGAGACCTGCCGCTTCAGCGCGCCACGCGGCGACCTGCTCGCCGCGCGGGGGCGGAGGTTTCAGTAGAGCGCGATGAGATTGGGTCGGTAGCGACGGCGACGGGATTGCGCTCCCTCGCCCCGTTCTTACGGGGAGAGGGTTGGGGTGAGGGGCCTCTCCACATATTCGGTGACAGCTGCATTCGCGGAGGCGCCCCCTCACCCGGATCGCATCTGAAGATGCGATCCGACCTCTCCCCGCACGCGGGGCGAGGTGAAGAGCGTCGGCCCCCTTACGCCCACTCGCCCTTGCGGAACACCGGCACGCTGCGACCGTCGGCATGGATGCCGTCGATATCGGTGTGGGCGGAGCCGATCATCCAGTCGATATGGATCAGGCTCTTGTTGCCGCCCAGCTCGGCGATCTGCTGCGGCGTCAGCTTGTCGCCATTAACGAAGCATTTCGAGTAGCACTGGCCGAGCGCGATGTGCGAGGCGGCGTTCTCGTCGAACAGCGTGTTGAAGAACAGCAGCCCGCTCTTCGAGATCGGTGAGGAATGCGGCACCAGCGCGACCTCGCCGAGGCGGCGCGCGCCCTCGTCGGTGTCGAGCACCTTCTTCAGCACTTCCTCGCCGCGCGAGGCCTTGGCCTCGACGATGCGGCCTTCCTCGAACTTGACCGAGATATTGTCGATCAGCGTGCCCTGATAGGACAGCGGCTTGGAGCTGACGACGTGGCCGCTGACGCGGCGGCAGTGCGGGGTGGTGAAGACTTCCTCGGTCGGGATGTTGGCATTGCAGACGATGCCGTTCTTGGCAGTCGACGCACCGCCCTCCCATTCATGACCGTCGGCGAGGCCGATCGTGAGGTCCATGCCGGGTCCGGAATATTTCAGCGCGTGGAAGCGCTGGCCGTTCAGCCATTCGGTGCGCTCGCGGAGCTTCGCATTGTGCTGTGCCCAGGCGGCGACGGCGCCATCCTGATCGACGCGGGAGGCGGAGAAGATCGCATCGGCAAGCTTGGCCACCGCGACGTCCTCGGCATCGTCGGGGAACACCTGCTTGGCCCAGGACGTGCTCGGATAGGCGATGATGTTCCAGTTGGTGTCGAAATTGACGATCTTCTCCAGTGCCGGCTGGTAGGCGATCGAATTGGCCTTGCTGGCGCGCGCCACCTTGACCGGGTCTTCGCCCGACAGCAGCATCGGATTGTCGCCGACGATCGCAAGCCGCGCGGTGTTGGCGCCGAACGCCTTCGCCATGCCCTCATAGAGCCAGCTTGCGGCGCGATCGAAACTCGCATCGTTGGCGTAGCGGTAGCGCGCCAGCGTAAGCTCCTCGTCCGAGAAGAATGGCGTCACGAGACCCGCACCGGCCTTGTAGGCATGCTCCACCACCCGCCGCACCAGCGGCATCGCTCCGGCGGGCGCCGTGAGCAGGAGATCCTGCCCCGGCTGCAGCTGCAGGCCGACCTTGATCGCGACTTCGGCGAGCCGGTCGAGCTTCACGGGATCGATCGATGCGGAAAGGTTGCGTTGATGTGCGGTCATGAAGCGCCGTGTCGTTTGAGGAACCCTCGGGATTCGTAGTCCAATTCGATCCGCATCCGCAAGGTTCCTGCCCGCCGCGCCCGATCACGCGACGGCGAGCAATTGCCTCGAATTTTACTGCTTCACCGAGGCCAGCACCCGGTCGACCATCTGCGGCGCCAGGCCGAGATAGTTTTTCGGCGCGGTGAGGCGGTCGATCGTCGCCCGATCGATCCGGCTGGCAACGCGATCATCCGCCGCTAGCGCCTCGGCCAGCGTCAGGCCCTTGTCGTTGGCGAGGCGGCAGGCGTCATAGACCACGTCATGCGCTTCCTGCCGGCCGATCGACGGCGCGAGGCCCATCATCACGGCTTCGGCCACGATCAGCCCGCGGCTGATGTCGAGATTGTCGGCCATCCGTTGCTCGTCGACGATCAGACCGCCAAGCGCGAACCTCGCCTGGTGCAGCGCGCCCGCGGTCAGCACGAAGCTTTCCGGGATCGCCATCCATTCGGCGTGCCACGGGCCGGTGGCGCGCTCGAAATCCTGCACCATCGCATCCAGCATCAGGCCGGCATGCTGGCGCACCGCCTTGGCGGCGGCGAGCATCAGCTCCGACGAGATCGGGTTGCGCTTTTGCGGCATGGTCGAGGACGCGCCGCGCCCTTTGACAAACGGCTCGTAGACCTCGGCGAACTCGGTCGACGCCATGATCATGATGTCGAGTGCGATCTTACCGAGCGTTCCCGTGACCAGCGCGAGGAAATTCACCGCTTCCGCCAGACCGTCGCGGGCGACATGCCAGGTCGAGACGGGCACGCCGAGCCCGAGTTCCTCGCACAGCGCCTGCTGGACCTCGAATCCCTTGTCGCCGAGCGAGGCCAGCGTGCCGGCGGCGCCGGCGAACTGGCCGATCAGCACGCGCGGCTTCAGCTCCACAAGCCGCGCGGCGTGGCGATCGAACGCGGCTAGCCAGATCGCGGTCTTGTAGCCGAAGGTCACCGGCAGCGCCTGCTGCAGATGGGTGCGGCCGGCCATCGGCGTGTCGCGGTATTTTGTCGAGAGATCGGCGAGGATGCCGCGCAGCGCAGCGATGTCGTCCTCGATGATCTTCAATCCGTCGCGCAGTTGCAGCACCACGGCGGTGTCCATGACGTCCTGCGTGGTCGCGCCCCAATGGACGTAGCGGCCGGCCTCGCCGCACTGCTTCGCCATCTGATGCACCAGCGGCAGGATCGGGTAACCGACGACGTCGGTCTCCTGCCGCAGCAGATCGAAATCGAGCGTGGCAACATCGGTCCGCTTTGCGATCTCCGCGGCGGCTTCGGCAGGAATCACGCCGCAGCGCGCTTCGGCCTTCGCCAGCGCGACCTCGACCTCGGCGTAGCGCTCGATCAGCCGCAGATCGGAAAACACCTCGCGCATCTCGCGCGTGCCGAAGGCATCGCGAAACAATACGGAATCGAGCACGGTGGTCGAGGTCGGGAAGGCGGACATGGGCAGATCCTGTTGCCGGTCGCGGTCGGCAACGTCCCTATCACGGCAGGGGCCGGTGCCCTACCCCTCCGGCGGCGCCTCACCGAACACCTCGGCTGCGATCTTGCTGGTCTCGATCGCGGCCGGAATGCCGCAATACATCGCCACCAGCAGCAGCACGTCCTGCACCTGCGCGGCGGTGCACCCATTGGCCAGCGCGCCCTTGGCATGGACGCGGAACTCGGCCGGCTTGCTGCTCGCCGCGGTGATGCCGAGCATCACGAGGCTGCGGATCTGGTCGGACAGCCCGCTACGCTCCCAGACGTCGCCGTAGACATAGGCATTGATGATGTTCTGCAGCGGCGTGCCGAAATCGCCCGCAGCGGCCATCCGCTTGGCGACGTCGACCTCGCCGAACATCTTCTGGCGCCGGCGCAGTCCGCGCGCATGGAGATCGCTGATGTCCACCATCGTCGTCGGGCTCCCTGAATGGACTATTTATACGGATAAATATGACGCACCTCAACATTCCAGCGGGCCTAACGCTTGCCTTTCTGATGTATTTGTCCGTATAAATTTGCAAAAGCAGACACGGGAGGAGACCGGGATGAAGTTACGGCTGGGGCTGCTCGTCGTCCTGCTTGCGACGCTTCCCATCCTGCCGGCTTTCGCCGCCGACGATTTCCCGCAACGGCCGCTCAAGATCATCGTGCCGTTCCCGGCCGGCGCCGGCCCCGACAATGTCGCGCGGCTGGTCGGCCAGCATCTGCAGGACGCGTTGGGCCAGACCGTGCTGATCGAGAACCGCGCCGGCGCGCTCGGCAGCATCGGCGCCCAGGAGGTCGCCCGCAGCGCGCCCGACGGCTACACGCTGTTGATGGGCACCAACACCACCCATGCCAGCAACGTCGCGACGCTGAAGAGCCTGCCCTACGACCCGGTGAAGGACTTTGCGCCTGTCATCCGCACCACCACGACGGCGATGGTGCTGCTGGTCAATCCGAAGCTCGCGGCCAGGGACCTGCCGCAGTTCCTCAGCTACGCCAAGGCCAATCCCAACCTGACCGCGGGCTACGGTTCCGGCGCATCGCAGATCTCGATCGCCCAGCTGCAATCGCGCGGCGGCCTGTCGCTGGTCGCGGCGTCGTATCGCGGCGTCCCGCAGGCGATGACCGACGTGATGGCGGGGGTGATCGATCTCACCTTCGGCGACTTCTCGGTCGCGATCCCGCAGATGCAGGGCGGCACCTTGCGCGGCATCGCCGTGACGTCGGCGACCCGCAACGAGCTGACGCCCGGCCTGCCCGCGCTCGCGGAAGCGATGCCGGGCTTCGAGGCCACGATCTGGTACGGCCTGTTCGCGCCCGCCGGCACGCCGGAACCCGTGGTCAGCAAACTCTACGCCGAGTGTGCGAAGTACCTCGCGATGCCGGAGACGAGGAAGAAGCTCGCCGATGTCGGCGTGATGGTGGCGCCGCTCGCGCCCGCCGAGTTCGGCGCCTTCGTCAGGAGCGAGGTCGTGCGCTGGTCGGCGGAGGTCAAGGCGGCCGGCATCCAGCCGCAATAAAGCGAGGCGGCGTCGCATCATGGCTTGCGAGACACCTGTCGGCATGATTGGCCTCGGGCTGATGGGATCGGCGCTCTCCGCGCGGCTGATCGACGCCGGCATCGGGGTGATCGGCTTCGACATCGACGCGGCGAAGACAGATGGCCTGAGAGCCAGCGGCGCCGAGTTCGCAGCGTTCGCCGCCGACGTCGCGGCGCGCTGCCGGACCATCGTCATCGCGGTGTATGACGCGGCCCAGGTCAGGACGCTGCTGCCGGACCTCGCCAACGCGACGTCGCCGCCGCGCGTCATCTGCACCACCACCTGCGCGCCGGGTGAGATCGTGGCAATCGCCGAATTCGCCTCCCGCTCGCGCCTCGCCTTCATCGAAGCGCCGATCTCGGGGACCAGCGCCGAGGTCCGGGCGGGCACGGCCACCGCGCTGGTCGCCGGCGATGCCGACATCATCGACGCCGCCGCGGCGACGCTCGACATTCTCTGCCCGCAGCGGGTCAATGTCGGCGCGATCGGCAATGCCAGCCGCACCAAGCTCGCCATCAATCTGATCCTGCAGAACAACCGCGCCGCGCTGGCCGAGGGCATCGCCTTTGCGGAAAGCCTCGGCCTCGACGGCGCGGCGTTCCTTGCGACCGCGCGGCAATCGGCGGCATATTCCAAGGTGATGGACAGCAAGGGGCCGAAGATGCTGGCGCGGGATTTCTCGCCGCAATCGCATATCGCGCAGACCTTGAAGGATGCCGAACTGATCCTGCAGGAGGCCGGGCGGCACGGCCTGCCCTTGCCGCTGACCTCGGTGCAGGCCGAACTGCTGCGCGCGGCGATCGCGCTTCAAGGGCCGGACAACGACAGCGCCGCGGTCATCGAGGCGATCCGGGCCGGCCGCGGCCACGGTGAGGGACAGTCATGATCAACTGTGCGATCGCGGGCCTCGGTCGATGGGGCCGCGCACTGGTCGGGGCCGCGCGCAACGAGCCGCGGCTCAGGATCGTCCGCGCGGTGGAACCCGACACCAACGGCGCCGCCAGCTTTTGCGAGGCGCACGGCCTCTCCGTCGCGGCGAGCCTGGACGATGTGCTCGCTGACGCTCGCATCGATGCCGTGCTGCTGGCGACGCCGCATTCGCTGCACAAGGGCCAGGTGATCGCGGCAGCCAGCGCCGGTAAGCAGGTGTTTTGCGAGAAGCCGCTGGCGCTTCGGCGCGCCGATGCCGCGGAGATGTTCGCAGAGTGCCGCAGCGCCGGCGTGGTGCTCGCGGTCGGGCATAACCGCCGGTTCTGGCCGTCGATGCAGGCGCTGCGCGCGATCACAGCCAGCGGCGAGCTCGGCACCATCCTGCATGTCGAGGGCCACAATAGCAACGAGAACTCGCAGACCATCACGCAGGGCTGGCGGGTGTCGCCCGAGGAATCGCCGGGCGGCGGCCTGACCGGCGCGGGGCTGCATGTGCTCGACGGCTTCGTCAGCCTGCTTGGTCCCGCGCGCCAGGTCTATGCCCGGTTGAGTGCGCGCGAGGCCGGACCGCCGCCGCTCGACACTGCAACCTTGGCGATTGAATTTGTGAATGGCGTGAGCGCAACCCTTGCGACAATTCGCGCAACACCGTTCTATTGGCGCGTGCATGTGTTCGGAACGAAGGGATCCGCCGAGGTGCTCGACGAACAGACGATGGTGCTGCGGAAATCCGGCGAGGCGCCTGCGACGACGCGCTATCCGGCAATCGACACCCTCACCGCGGAACTATCGGCCTTTGCCGACGCCGTCGAAGGCAAGCAGCCGTTCCCGGTGCTCGAGGCCGACGTGCTGGCGACGCTCGCCGCGTTCGAGGCCGCGCTGCAGTCGATGCAATCGGGACATCCGGTCGTCTGCCATACGGCATACCAGTGATCCGCCATGTCTGAACAACCGGACCGAGCGCGATCGTCCCGCTACCGCGACATCGCCACCGGACTGCAGAAGGACATCCGGCTCGGCACCTACGCGGTCGGCAATCTGCTGCCGACCGAGACCGAGCTGATGGCGAGCTATCAGGCCAGCCGGCAGACCGTGCGCGAGGCGCTGCGCATCCTGATCGACCAGGGCCTGATCGTGCGCCGCGCCGGCCTCGGCTCGGTGGTGATCGCATCCGAGCCGCCGGTGCTGTTCACCCACAGTGTCAAGTCGCTCGGCGAGTGGCTGCGCTATTCCAACGAAACCTACCGCGAGGTCGTGGCCAGCAGCGACATCGTCGCCGACCGCAAGCTGGCCGGGCTCTTGAAATGCGAGCCCGGCAAGAGCTGGTTCCTGATCGAGGCGGTGCGCCGCTCCGACCAGTTCGCAGCCCCGCTCGGCTGGGCCGAGATCTACGTGCTGCGCAGGTTCGCCGATGTCGTGACCCGGCCCGACCACGGCCGCACCCCGGTGCATGAGCAGATTGCCAGGATGTACGGCCAGGTCACTGAGCGCGCGCAGATGGAAATCTTCGTGCGGGGCATGCCGGCGCCGATCGCCAGGGCGCTCGGCGTCAAGACCGGCTCGCCGGCGCTCACCGTGGTACGCCGCTACTACGGCCAGCGCGAGGAACTGTTCGAGGTCACCATCACCACGCACCCCGAGGGGCGCTACACCTACACGATGGATATGCAGCGCTCGCTGCGGCCGAAGCTCTAGCGCACCCGGGCCAGATGGGTGCTGGCAGAGGTGTGTGCCGTCTGCGGGGTGCCGCTCACGCCCCAGATCGCGACCGCAATCAGCGCAGCCGCCCAGACATAAGGCACAGCATTCAACTTCTTCATTTCCGGGATCATCCCCAACGTCTCAGCAGGACCGACCGACCTTGCGACCCTGGTCGTGAATCTCACCACCGCGGTCCTCAGCGTCTCACCAGGCAGCCGTCCTTCACAACGCTACTAAGGTTAGACCTTGTCGGTTTCAGGACGCCTTCGTGCGAATCCGGAAATGATTTCGTCGGAACCGGGCTCTCTCATCCGAATTGATGAGACCGTAGGCCAATCGAGGTCGGCTTCATTCGAGGCAACACTTAAGAGAATTTTCTGCCCAAATTTGAATCAGACGCACAGCAAACCTTCCAAAGATGCACCCACTGAATTCTTTTTGATTGTCGCCCCGACTCCCGCCGTGCGATCAGGGCCTGTGACACTGTGACAAGGGCTTCTCCCGTGACTGCCGAACCGGCCAAACCGCAAGGCGACTCCCGTCGCCGCTCCAAGGAAACCCAGGACGAGGTGGCGCGGTCGCTGGAACGGGAATTGAAGCTGCTGACGGAAGAGCGCCAGGAGCGCGCGCTCCGGTTCGGCCTCGACATTGCGGGCAAGACGCCGAAGGTGGACCAATAAGGTCGCCGCCGCGCTGAGAGCCTCGGGCGCATAGTTTCCGTAGCATTGTCGATTCGCGCGGCCGTCTGCCATGGCGGTGTGCGTGTTGGCGTGCGCCGGTCGTGATTTCCTGCGATCATGCCGCCAAGATCGCTGCGCGGGCACGACGCCTTCTGCACTATTGCAACGACCAGTCCCAGCTACAACGTCCGCCGCGGCGTATGGGTCCCGGCCTTCGCCGGGACGACGCGAAGGAAGCCGAGCTTCACGTGCCCGAAATGGACAGGGACGCGGCCCGCGCTCGATCTATTGCGCGCCCGGCGCTTCAGCGTCGGCCTTAACGTCGCGGCCGAAGCGATCCTTGCCGCTGAGCCGGGCCTTGCCGCCATCGAATGACAGCAGCCATCGGCGGTCGGTATCGCCGCCGACCAGACGCAGGTCGATCGCGAATGTCTGGTTGTCCTGCCACGTCCCTTTCAGCGCCATCACGCCGAGCGCCGTTGGTTGACCGAGACGGTAGGCACCGTCGAGCCCGATCGGTCCCGCCAGTGTCGTCACCGGCCTCGCCGGATCCGGCGTCGCCGTTTCGAGTTCGTAGTGCGCGGGCTGATCCGTCAGATGCAGCGTTAGTGCCCGCAAATTGAAGCGATTGGCCGGGAAGCGCCAGGTCTTGCCGGAGATGGCGGCGGCCGTCTCGGGCACGGCACCAACCGTCGACGGCTTTTCGGTTGCGATATCGCGCAACGCGCCCGCGAGCTGATTGCCGCCGACGGAGTTCACCGGCAGCGCCGTGTCGGATTTGACCGCGCCCGAAATCTCATCGGCCATTCTGCCGAACGAGCAGTAGTCGCGCGCGGTCACGACGGTGACGATGTCGAGCGCGGGAAACAGCATGACGAGCTGACAGCGGTCGCCGACCGCCATGACAACCTGCCGCTGCGGCATGACCCAGAAGAAATTGGCGTAGCGCAACGATGAGTCGAACGAGGCGTGCATCTCGGTCGCCGCGTGCCTGATGCGGTCGACCCAGCCGGTCGGCAGCAAGCGCTGCCCGTCCCATTCACCGTCATGCAGATAGAGCAGACCGATCCTGGCCGCGTCGCGCGGCGCGAGCTGAAGCCCGCCGCCGCCCTGCGTCAGTCCGGGACCGATGCTGTGCCAGTACGGCGCGGCTATCCCGAGCGGGCGAAACAGTTTCGTCACCGCATAGTCCCGCGCGCTCATGCCGGTGAGCTTGTTGATGATGGCGGCCAACAGCTGCGCATTGCCGGTGTTGTAATCAAACGCCTCGCCCGGCGCCTTCGCCATCGGGCGGTCGAGGATGAACTGGATCGCATCAGGGCTGCGCCCCCACTCGATCAGCGAGTCCGGTCGGCTACCCTCAACGCCTTCGGTCCAGGCCATTCCCGAGGTCATGTCCAGCATGGTCTGGACCGTGATCGCCCGCTTGCGGTCGTCGAGATTGGCGATGCTGCGATCGCCGAAGAAATCCACCATGCGATGGTCGAGGCTGTCGAGCACGCCATCCCTGAGCAGCATCGCGACCAGCGTGCCGGTCACCGCCTTGGTGACGGAATTGAACAGATGCGGGATCTCCGGCGTGTAGGGCGCATAATAGGCGTCGAGCACGATCCGGCCGTGCCGCGCGATCAGGAGGCTATCGAGACCGTGGGCCGCACCGTCATTGACGAGCCGCGCCAGCGCAGCGGAATCCATCCCCTGCTCTTCCGGCGTCGAGGTCTGCCACTGCCAGTTCTGCCACTGCGAGGTCTGCCGCATCGGCTCGGCGGCGTCTTGCGCCCGGGCTGCGCCCGACAAAGCCGAAGCTGCAAGCACGAGCCCTGCAAGCATCGGCAGCGCCAAACGTTGAACTTGCATCGGCGTCTCATTACGACACGGCGGAGAGCCGCACCATCCGCGATCCCTCGCTTGCTTGTCAATCGTCGCCGCGACCGCGCGCCATCAGGACGTCGGCCGTCTAGCGCTGCCGCTGCGCGAGATAGAATCCGGCCAACACGGCGGCCAATCCGGCCACCTGCAGCGTAGTTGGTGGCTCGCCGATCAGGAGCCATCCCAACAGCAGGGTCAGCACCGGCACTGTCGCAGGAAATACGGCTGCGCGGGCAACGCCCAGGCGCTGGATCGACACCGCGAACAAATACATCGCCGCGGGCCCGGCCAGGATGCCCTGGGCAATGGCCTGCAGCGTGTTTTCATGCAGGCCGATGGCCGCATCGCGAGCGAGCCCACCCGAGACGGCATAGAGTGGAAACAGCGAGAGCGACAGCACGCTGATGACGCTGGCCACGGAGAACGCCGAGACACGCCAGTAGCGCACCAGCGCGGCGAAGCCCGCGAACATCAAGCCGGTCGCAACGAAGATCAAATCGCCGATCACGGCGCTCGGCCCCATATGGCCGATCGACTCGCTGCCGATCACGGCAAGACCGACGACAATGACGACAGCGCCGGCCGCGCGCGAGAGCGAGACCGTTTCCTTCAGCAAGACGACCGCGAGAAACAATCCACCCAGCGTCGCGCAGGACGGCTGGATCACGCTGCCGTGCCCCAGCGGCACGAACATGAAGCCGGCATAGCTGATCAGCGACATCACCGGCCCGCCAAGCAGCATCAGCGCCATGCCGCGGCCCCAGCCGATGCCGCAGAGATCGCGGAGGCCGGCGCGCACAACGAGCGGCAGGAAGACGATGCCCGACCACAGGAAGCGATGCATCAGCAGGTCGACGGGTGTGAAACCGACCTTGAGGCCGTGTCGGGTCGCCACGAAGCCGAGCGCCCAGCACAGCGCCGCACCGAGGCCGCATGCGACCCCGAGCAGGATGGCTTTCGTATCCGGAAGAGCTGCAGCCTTGGCGATGGCCGAACGTTCGTTCATCGCGAACGACTACGTTAGTGCCGGAAGCGGATCAACCCATCGATACGCACGGCTGGTTGGCGCAAGCCTGCCAGGGTCCGCTTGGATCAAGCTCTGACGTCATTCCGCGCTGCCGCGATGTCCGCTTGCTGCAAAGGGCGAGCTCGAGGGCCGGTTCACCCTAAGGGAAGCTGGCCTTTCACAGACAAGACGTGGGACTTACTTCCGCGGTTCAACCACGGTTTTTGTCGATCCGTCCGGCGCTCCCTGCATTCCCGGCGGGCTTTGACCTTGCGGGCTTTCCGGCGGCGCACCACCTGATTTTGTTTCAAGTGGCCCGGTCCAACCTTGTGGCTGCAATTGACCTTTTTCTTCCGGTGCCGAGCGCCCGGTTGCCGTGTTCACGTCCTTGTTGGGATCGGCCTGGGCTAGCGCGAATCCACACGACAACGCCCAGCCAATCGTCGTCATCAGAATGATCCTCATTCCGACCTCCCTTGGCTAATCGTACCAAACAGGCTGGACCGGCTTCGGTTCCGTTTGCCGAAGGAGGCGACCAAAACCAGCGTCAAACGATACCCGCTATGGGTCCAGCAGCGGACGTTCGGATGTGGAGCATCAATTTTAAGCCGCGGGCGAGCCGCTGCGTTGAGGAAACAGCCGAGCTGCGCCCTCAGGAAGCAACCCGCAAGCCTGGAGCACGCCGTAGACGAGCGCTGCTAGAATGATGAAACCGACAATGCGATTGAGTTTGAACACCAAATCTCGAAGCTCTTCGTTGCCAAGCGCCATATTGCCCGAGATGCATCACTCGCAGCAAGAGCACCGAGGCCACGAAGATCAACGCCGCCATCATGCCGCGATGATCGAATGCTTGTACAACCGGGCCACCAACGTAAACAAAGGCCCTTCGGAAGATCAGGCGGCGCTGTAGCCGCCGTCGACCACGTGCGATGCGCCGGTCATGAATGACGCCTTGTCCGAGCACATCCAGACCACGGCTTCGGCGATTTCCTCGGGCACGCCCAGGCGACGGACCGGCACCTTGGCGATGATCTCGTCGTAGCGTTCATCCATCGTCTCCTTTGTCATCGGCGTCTTGATGTATCCGGGATTGACGCAATTCACGCGGATGCCGTCCTGGGCATATTCGATCGCGGCGGACTTGGTCAGCCCGACGACACCGTGCTTGGTCGCGACATAGTGGCCGGACGTCGCGAGGCCGACCAGGCCTGCGATCGAGGCCGTATTGACGATGGCGCCGCCACCGCCCTGTTTGAGCATTTGCGCGACCTCGTATTTCAGGCACAGGAACACGCCCATCAGATTCACCGAGAACATCTTGGCCACCGAGGCTTGCGTGAGTTCATGAATGCGCTGGCCGGGCGGCCCGACGGAGCGCCCGGCAACGCCGGCATTGTTGAACGCACAATCGATGCGCCCGAACGCCGAAACCGTGCGGGCCACCATGTTCGCGACGTCGGCCTCGTCGGTGACGTCGCCCTGGATCGCGATCGACTGGCCGCCGGCGGCATTGATCAGCGCGACCGTCTCCTCGATGCCGTCCTTCGAGAGGTCCGACACCGCCACGCGCGCGCCTTCACGCGCCATGGCAATTGCCGTCGCCCGGCCGATGCCGGAGCCGCCGCCCGTCACCAATGCGGCCTTGCCGTCCAGAATGCCTGCCATGAGAAACTCCTCGAGCGCGATGAGAGTACGATGAAATTGGGCTGAATCATTAATGCGCATGAGCTCTTTGTTTGAGCATGTTCTTGTCGGAAAACCGCTTCGCACTTTTCCGGATTCATGCTCTAGGTGGTGTGGACTCTAAGGATTCCCTTTTGAGAGCAAATCAGATTCAAGGCTTCTTTTTGGGAGGCGGCCT
>NZ_JAUMTJ010000078.1:0-33300 GCF_032654765.1 Bradyrhizobium sp. 33ap4
GTAGCCATGTCGTTCTGTGAGCCAAGGAGTTGAGTGTTATAGTTGTCTTCCTAAGACCGCTTGGCCTCCGACTTGTTGATCAGGGCGGCACGCACGAAAACCTCCCATGCGCGTGCGTGCATGGTACGATAGCGACCGCACCTCAGCCACACATGTGTCCGGAGACCGCAGATGCCCCACCCCGTGATATCAGCCAATCATGTTGCCGTGATCACCGGCGGCGCCTCCGGCATCGGACTTGCCGCCGCATTGCGGTTCGCGCAGGCCGGCATGAAGGTCTGCATCGCCGACCTCGACGACGACCGGCTGAAGGATGCTGCGACAAAGCTGTCATCTGCGGCGCCGGGCGGCGCTGATGACATTATGACGGCGGCTGTCGACGTCAGCCGCGCCGACGCGGTCGCAAGCCTGGAGGCCGCGGTCGCGAAAAAGTTCGGCGGCACCGACATCCTGATGAACAATGCCGGCATCCAGCCCGGCAGTGCGATGTTCGGGCCCGCGGACAATTGGCAGCGCATCCTTGGCGTCAATCTGTGGGGCGTGATCAACGGCACCCAGGCGTTCGCGCCCAACATGATCAAGCGCGGCCGGCCGGGATTGATCATCAACACCGGATCCAAGCAGGGCATCACCACGCCGCCGGGCGATCCCGCCTACAACGTTTCCAAGGCCGGCGTGAAGGCATTCACCGAAGCGCTGCAGCACGAGCTGCGCAACACCGCCGGCTGCAAGATATCGGCGCATCTCTTGATCCCCGGCTTCGTCTTTACCGGGCTGACCGCGCGCGGCCGCACCGAGAAGCCGGCCGGCGCCTGGACAGCGGAGCAGACCATCGACTTCATGATCGAACGCCTCGATGCCGGCGATTTCTATATCCTCTGCCCCGACAACGACGTGCCGCGCGCACTCGACGAACGCCGCATCCTGTGGGCCGCCGGCGACATCGTCGAGAACCGCCCGCCGCTGTCGCGCTGGCATCCGGATTACGGCGATGCTTTCGCCGCGTTCGTGAAGGGGAGGTAGGGCCACCCGTCATTGCGAGGAGTTCGCGACAAAATTGCAAAGCAATTTTGCGCTGAAGCGACGAAGCAATCCATGGCACCGCATACGCGGAAGGATGGATTGCTTCGCGGAAGCCCGTCATCCGGCGGCGCTTCGCGCCGACCGGGTGGCTCGCAATGACGTGGAAGCGTCGTCGAGAATTGTAGCGAGCGGCCTCCGCACGCCGTCGTCCTGGCGAAAGCCAGGACGACGGCTGAATACATTCACATTCTGTCAGGATGACGGGAGCGCGGCCCCGCTCACAGCGTTTCCTGCTTGTGGTCGCAGTTCTTGCAGGTGAACTTGACGCGGGACTGGCCCTTTTCCGCCTGCACCCGGTTCGGCGCACCGCATTTGCCGCAAACGGCCTCGATCCGGGTCGTGCCCTGCTTGATGACCAAGTTCCGCTTTTCCATGGTCTCGCGGATGAGGCGTTCGGCCTCCTCGCGCAGCGATTGCTTCGACATCATCTCCACCGGTCGTTGGTTAGCGGGCGGCGTCATAGCACGACCGCGTGAAGTTTTGACAGCGGGGATTGCAGCTTAATTTTCAGACAATGAGCCGGTCAACCGGCAACCGGAAATGCCGCGGTTTGATCGGTTTTGACGGCCGGCCGATGCGGAACACATTGACGAGGCGCAGATCGGCGCCAATTTTGCCGAGCTTTCGCAGCCGGTCGTTGAAGTCAGGATGATCTGATAGCGCCGAAATCGGGCACGCCGCGAAACCGGCGCGATCGATCTCCAGCCAGGCGCGGTAGAAATGGCGTCCGGTCGTGAGTGGATCCTCACCGAGCGGACGGCAAAACAGCACGATCGCCGATGCCGACGCAGTCTTGGCGCCGTCGGCAAGCAACGACGCGGCGAGGCCGAGACGATCGAGCGGCTTGAACAGGCTGCCGAGCACGTAACGCGCGGCGGTGGCCTCGACCACATTCATGGCCAGCGCATCACGGTTGAGGCCATCGAGCAGATAGTGCGGATGGCCGGGCGACAGCCGCATCCATGCGAGCAGCTCGGCCCGGTAGTCGTCACCGCGGACAAAGGAGAATTCGGCCCGGTCGGCCCAACCGGCGATATCGGCAATCGCCCGGCGATCGCCAATGCAGATCACATCGTCGCGCGCGGCGGCCAGCTGCGCCAGCGCCGCCGCATCGTCCGGCGATGCCGCGAACTTGCCGCGCCACGACACGCGGCGTGCCACGAGGTCCGCCAGCGGATCGGGCTCGGCTCCTTGCCTGATCGCAAAAGAGCAGAGCACGGAGAGTTGCGGCGACAGCGGCTGCTCGAGCGTGGTCATGCCCGTGATTGCGAAGCCACGCCGGTTGAGCGCGAGGCTCATGCCCTCCAGCGCCGCGCCGTGCGACACCAGCACGTCATGCCCCGCGGGGTCGGCGACCGGCGCACGCACACCGGTCGCGTCGACCAGCGCCAGCCGCCCGTCGCCGAGCAGGCGCCAGCGGGTCGGCTGGATGTTGTGGACGCTCGGCGCCAGCCGCGCCTCCGCGACCAGCTCGCGCAGCAGATCCCGTGTCAGCTCGCTCATGCCGCGGCCAGCCGCTTGGTGAACAGATGCAGCCGGTGCAGCGGCCGTGCGCCGACCTTCTCGACCTGGCGCAGCGACGGACCGTTGATATCGGCGATCCAAGTGCCGCCCAGCGTGCGGTAGCCCGCCTCCTGCAACGCCAGCGCGGTGCGGTAGAGCATCGCGCCGTTGAGACCGCGATTGTGCAGGTCGCGGCAGACCGACTGATAGATCAGCACCGCGCGCCTGTTCATCACGCGGTGCCGCACGAATTTGAACGGCGCTGACAGCCCGACCCGGCCGTCGATCGCCTTGATCAGCGGATTGAGGTCAGGGATCGCGATGATCGCGCCGGCGGGCCGGCCGCGGTGATAGACCACGGTCGAAATCCGCTTGTCGATGATCCACATCATGTCGCCGGCCTGGAACAGATATTCGGCGGCGGTCGGCGGCACGAACATCGGATTGTCGGCAAAGCCGTCATTGAGGATCAGCCGCGCGTCCTCCAGCCGCACCTTGAAGGCGGAACGCTTGATCGGCTGCCAGACGAAATCCGGGTCAGCGAGCACGGCGCGCTGCTTGTCGCCGAGCAGTTGCTCCGGCTTGCCGCCGTCGAGGGCGATCTCGAACGTCGTCATCGGGAAGGTCGCGGCGTAGCCGGCGCGTTCGAGATGCTTTGCGATGTGCGGCGGCGACCACATCATGTCGGTGAACGGCGCATGGTCGAACCCGTCGGTCATCACGCCGATCTGCTGCATCGCCGTGAGGTTGAAGTTGCCGGTGACGCGGCTCATGCCGCGCGCCGACAGCCATTGCTCGGCGGCGCGCAGCAGCGCATCGGCCACCTCGACGTCGTCGATGCAATCGAAGAAGCCGAATGCACCATGGCGGGTGCCGTGCTTGCGGTTGGACGCGTCGTGGATCGAGGCGGCGATGCGGCCGACCGGCCGTCCATCGCGATGCGCTGAAAATAGCGCATAGCGGCCGTGGCCTTCGGTGACGAACGGATTCTTCGCCGGATCGAACATCCGGTCGAAATCGCTCCACAGCGGCGGCACGTAGAGGCTGTCGGGCCCATAAGCGTTGAGCGCGGCGTCGAATGCCGCCCTGCGGTCACCCTCGCGGATCTCTGATGTCATTTGGCCTCCGGGGTCAACGCCAGCAGCCGGCGCACCAGCGCCAGCGCGGTCTCAGTGGCGGGGTCGGCCGCGGTGACGGGCACCGCGAGCACGATCAGGTCGAGCGGATCGTGTCCGAGCACGATGACATGGGAGGCGTTGTTGGCTGCGATCAGCGACACGATGCGCTCGGCCGCGGGATCGGTCGGCGCCAGTCCCCACGGCGCGTCGGACCGCCGCAGCACACGCCGTGTCGACAGGAAGTCGTGCAGCAGCGGCGGATCGTAGAGCGCAAGCTCGTTCTCGCGGAAGCGCCGCGCGCTTTCGAAGATCGGGTGCCGCGCCAGCTCGGCGATCAACTGCTCCCTTGTCTGCGCCGGCGATGCCGCGACTGAGTTGAGCACGCCCGGCTCCTGCGATTCGAACAGCGCCCGCAGCGCGTCCGTCATCAACCCGATGGTCAGGACGCCGGCGATCGCAACCGCGACGAAACGGATCATCTGCGCGGCGTCGACGTCGGGCGCCATGAAGGCAGCGGCGAGGCCTAGCAGGCCCGACGAGATCAGCCGCAGCGCCATCATCGCAAGGCCGTGCCGGCGCGTCTCGGCGCCGCCGCCGGCGATCAGCATCACGGTCACGGTGAGCAGCGCGCCCAGCGCGCCGAGCCGCACGGGGATATCGGGAAACAGCGTGCGGAAATCGGTCAGGATGAACGGGATCACGACCAGCGCGCCGACCGCCATGCGGCCGATGCTGCGGTTCTCCGCAGCCATCAGCGAGGCGCGATCGCGCGTTGCCAACAGCAGCGCGCAGGTGGCGAAACCCAGCAGCTGGAACAGCGCCAGCGCGATCGCGTAAGGCATCGCCAGCCGTTGCAGTCCGAACAGGCCGCCGAGACCGAGCAGGATGGCGCCCGCGAGCGCCGCGATCTTGACCGCGCGCGGCGCGTGGCGCCGCAGGATGCCTTCGGTGACGATCAGGGCGCCGAGCGGGACCAGCGAGGCCGGGATCACCGAGAGGCGGTCGAGCAGGCGGCTTCCGGTCCACCAGGCAAGACCGCGGTCGAGGAACAGAATCGCGATCACGCCGAGCGCGAGCAGCAGGCGGCGCGTCAACGGGCTCCTCGGATCGCGCCGGTAGAACGTCATCATCGCCACGGCGAGCCCGATGGCGCCGCACAGATTGACGATGGAATCGGCGATCACCCCGGAGGTCATTTGCCGCCCGTCAGTTCATCGATGGCCCGCCGCACCAGCGGACGCATCAAGGCGGCGACCAGCGCATTGCGCGGCTTCTCGATCGCGGGCCGGTGCGGGTTGAGAAACCAGCCGCGACAATCGGTGCCGGAGGTGCGGCCGAGGATCAGCGCGACCGCCTCATAGGCCATCAGCATGCCGGTCGAGATCACCATCGGCGCAAACGACATCCGGCTGCGGCGGCCGGCGGCGACTTCGCCGGCGATGGCGAGGTCGACATAGTTGCGCGACGAGGAGTGCAGCATCACGTGCTCGATCTCGGCGCGCATCGCGGCGCGGCGGTCGTCCTCGGTGATTTCGGTCCAGTCCTTGCCAAGCGTCGGAAAGCCGAGGCGCTGCTCGGGCCGCGGATCGTGCGGGCGCACCACGATCACCGACGGCAGCGGCGACATATAGGCGTCGATCACCGTTGCATCGGCGCGCTTCGCGGTCCGGTACAGATGCACGCCGGCGGCGATATCGTCCATGCCGTTGACGATGACCGGGCACTGCGCGGCGATCCCGGCCAGCTCGCTGGTCCAGTTCTCGCCAAGCACCTCGATCTCGATGGTCGGATTGATCCGTTTTGCGGCTTCGGCGGCAACCGCCGCCTTCTCGCGCCCGACCTCGTCGGCGAAGGCGAACACCTGGCGGTTGAGGTTGGAGACCTCGAAGCGGTCGATGTCGGCGATCACGAATTTGCCGACGCCGGCGCGCGCCAGCGCCATGAAGGCCGCGCCGCCCATGCCGCCGACGCCGCAGACGAACACCCGCGCCTGACGCAGCAGCTGCTGCTCGTGCTCGTCGATGAAGCCGATATTGCGGCCGGTGAAGGAATAGTAGTCGAAATTCATCGCGCGGCCCCGTTATCCTGCTTGCGCGGACGCAGCGTGCCGAAGGCGCGGCTGTCGTCCATCCAGTAGACCACCGGCAGCACCAGCCGCTGCAGCGCCAGCATCGCGGACGCCGCGAGCAGCGACGGCAGCGAGCCCGAGGGCACCTCGCTCATGAGATAGCGGCGTGCGCCGGCAAGATCGACGCGGCCGAGCTGCAGCACGTCGTCGCCGCGGCCGTAATCCAGCTCGCGTTCGCAGAATTCGTTGTAGATTGCGTTGCGGTGCTTCGGGGCGACCTCGAAGGTCTTCTTCAGCGCGTCCGAGCCGCCGGTATAGGCGTTGGTGATGACCGAGCGCGCCTCGTCGAAGCCGGCCTCCTCGCCGACGCCGAACACCGCGCGATGCCTTGCCATGATGCCGCGCGCGAGTTGCAGGTGCGCAAAGCTCTGTCGCGCGCCCGGCAGCGGCGACGGGTAGACGTCCGAGAACGTGTCGCTGACCATGCCGGCCACCGCCGGCACCTGGGTGACGTTGGAAATCCATTTCGGCCGCAGCCCGTCGCGGGCGAACAGCACCAGCGCGGTCAGGCCGTAAAGCACCCAGGACAGCCCCTGGCCGCGCACATCGGGATCGACCATGACGAGGCCGAGGTGGGTGACCTCGGCCGGCTCGCCGTCGAGCGGCACGTCCATCACCGACAGCGCGTTGAAGGCGATCGGCCGCCCGGTGTCTTCCTCCGAGATCAGCGTGACGACGGCGCGCGACAGCCGCTCGGGTTCACCGGAGAAGATGCCGTAGGTCAGGCTCTCCTCGGGCAGCGTCTTGGCGGCGACGATGCGCAGCTGCTCGACCAGCGCGTCGAGCTCGTCCCTCGGCAGCGACAGACCGGGCGATTCGACGATGCGGGTGCGTTGGCCGGCCTGGGTGCGCAAGCTGAGATCGATGGTCGGCTGCGACAGCGCCTTCAGCCAGAAGCCGCCATGGCTGCGCAGACCGTCAAAGGCGGCGCGCGCCTTGCCAAGACTCTTGCCAAGGTTCTTGCTGCCGCGCGAAGCCGGCGTGGGATTGTCCGTGGACGCCATTTCTCTGTCCCTCGGGCGCGATCTCTGCACTCGCCCCTGTTAAGGAGCCATGAGCGCAACCTGACGCTGTTTGCCGCACGGTAAACAAGGCCTTCCGGAAACGGAACAAGTTGGCCGTAAGCGGTCGGCGGCCTATCCACACCGTCATTGCGAGGAGCGATAGCGACGAAGCAATCCATCGCTCGGCATACGCGGAAGAATGGATTGCTTCGCTGCGCTCGCAATGACGGCGGGGTCGGCCAAGTCCCCGGAACGACAAAAGCGGCGGGTGAGAAACCACCCGCCGCTTCGACTTGACTTCGGCTCACCCTGCCTTGGAGACCTCCATCAGCAGGCGCTCCGCCTTGGCGTCCTCGATGCGGTTGACGAACTTGCTGCTCTCGTAATTGTCGCGCACCGTCTTGGTCAGCGTGACGCAGGTCTGGATCAGCATCACGATGCCCATCGTGAGATAGCCCTTCATCCAAAGGTCGATCGGCAGGAAGAACACGCCGACGGCGACGAGGAAGGCGGAAGCCGCGAAGGACGCGTAGGTGAAGGTAACCCAGCTGCCGCTGTGGGGTTGGATGGTCTGGTTCATGGTCGTCTCCTTGATGATAGATGGTTTGAAATTGGCTTGGTTTCAGACTTGAAGTTCAGGCTTGAGGTTTCAGGCTTGGGATTTCAGGCTGCTGGCGGGCCCTTGGCTTTCAGCCGCGCCAGCACGTCGTCGGCGGTCGATTTCATGCGCGGGCCAAAACCCTGCTCGGCGAGCTTCTCGGCGGTGGCTGATGGTCCCGAGGCGGCGTCGATCTCGATCAACGCCTCGTCGGCGGCCTGGATCTCCATCTGCCGCTCGCGCAGCCGCTTCAGCGTCGCCTCCGCTTCCGGCAGCGTCGACTCGTAGGGGCGCGCCGCCTCGATGCCGCTCCGGCGCAGCGAACGCACCGCTTCCGATGCGCGGGCCAGCCGGCGGCCGCGGTCGAGCTCGGCGATGCGCGCCTCGGCGTTGCCGACATGGCGCTTCAGCCGGGTGATCTCGGAGGCAAACAGCGCGCGTGCGGTCATCGCGGCGTCGCGCTCGGCTTCGAGATTGGCGATCGCCTGCGCGGCTTCGCGGGCGAGGTCTTCCCGGCCGCCCTCGAGTGCCGCCGACGCGCGCACCTCGAGATCGGCGATCCGGGCGTTGGTGGCGTCGAGCCGCCGGCCCTCCTGCTGGTCGCCGGCGATCGCCAGCGCCAGGGTCCGCTTCGAGCGGTCGACGGCGGCGGCGGCATCGCGCATCTGCTGGTCGAGGATGACCAGCGCGGTGCGGTCTTGAAGTTCCTCTTCGGCCACCGCAACGGTGCCGCGGAAAAGAGTGAAAACAGTTTTGAACATTTCATCGCTCCCTGTTATGAGCATCGCTCATGAATCTCTTGTACCACATAATGAGCATTGCTCAAGAATTATTTGAGCAACGCTCAAGACAATGGTTAACGAAGGATCAAAGATGTCCAAGGCATTGGAACGACGTGCAAAACTGCGGGAAGCGCTGATCGAGGCGGCGGAACGGGCGATTGCGGCAAAGGGTCTCGGTGGCCTGAAAACCCGCGAACTGGCCCAGGAAATCGGGGTCGCCAATGGCGGCGTCTACAATCTGGTCGAGGATGTCGACGAGCTGATCCTGCGCGTCGGCTCGCGCACGCTGGCGCGGCTCGATGCGTCGCTGTCGCTGGCCGAGATCGGCGGGGCTGCCGCGCCGCGCGAGATGCTGGTGCGGATCGCGGTCGCCTATTGCGATTTCGCCGCCGACAATCTCGAACTGTGGCGCGCGCTGTTCGAGCATCGCATGCAGCCCGGCAAGCCGGTGCCGGAATGGGCAATCGCCGAGCAGATGGAATTGTTCCGCCACATCTACAAGCCGCTCGCCGCGCTGTTTCCGCAGCGTTCGCCGGCGCAGCTCGGCGTCACCGCGCGCAGCCTGTTCTCCGCCGTGCATGGCATGGTCGCGCTCGGGCTGGAGCACAAGCTGATCGCGGTGCCGATCGGCGCGCTGCGCAGCGAGATCGCAACATTGACGCGCGCGATGGTCGACGGGCTGACGGCGAAGAAGGAATAGACCGCGTGGCCCCAAACCGCACGATGTCCCCGCCATCCGGTCAAGCAAAGTTGCCGCAGAGCACCGTGAATTGCAGCCGTTGCCCCAGGGGGACGCAGCGGCCGAGGTCAGAAAGGGGAGAAAGCCACTTGCGGAATGACCGAACCGTAGCTATTTACCGTGGATCGAGTTTCGGCCGAACGACTTGGCCTCGCCGCTGATAGCGTGCCTGACTGACGACCCTCACCCCCTGAACTTCGAATTCGCCCGCTGCACTCGTGAGTGCGGCTCCAAACACGTATCTATAGGACGATTTTCCATGAGCATGGGAACTGTGAAGTGGTTCAACAGCCAGAAGGGTTTCGGCTTCATTCAGCCGGACCAGGGCGGCCAGGACGTTTTCGTTCATATCAGCGCAGTCGAACGCGCCGGCATGAGCACCCTCAACGAGGGACAGAAGGTCTCTTTTGAGATCGTTGCAGACCGCCGGACCGGCAAATCTGCTGCGGACAATCTGCGCGCGGTGTAAGCTGCGACAATCGGCCATGCTGCTTTGACCACGGATGAACTGGCAAAGCCTCTGGTTACGCGACCCCGCGACCGGTCACCCGGCCGCGGGGTTCTCTTTGTCAACACCGCGCGCAATGCCCGCCAGGACCAGGACTTGAACCGTCTGCCGGCGAAACGGCCCGCGCATCGAAGCAGCTGAGGTCGCGAGCGTGTCCACCAATATCGATCCAGCTCGGCAGCACGACGACATCATGTACCCGCAGGTCCTCCCGTTTCTGCTGGTCCACGCAGGGTGTCTGGCGGCGATCTGGACGGGCGTCTCATGGCAAGCGACCGCAATTTGCGTCGCTCTGTATTGGCTGCGCATGTTTGCGATCACCGCCGGCTATCATCGGTACTTCTCGCATCGGGCCTACTCAACGAGCAGGGCGTTTCAATTCATCCTCGCATTCCTCGCCCAAAGCAGCGCTCAGAAAAGCGTCCTTTGGTGGGCCGCGAAACATCGACATCACCATCTTCATTCGGATACCGAGCAAGATGTGCATTCGCCGGGGCATAAGGGCTTCGTGCACAGTCATCTCGGGTGGATTTTTTATCGACAGCACGATGCAACTGATCTGACGAAAGTTGCGGATTTTGCCTCGTATCCGGAGTTGATGTGGCTTCACAGATTGGAGGTCTTGCCGGCGATCGTGGTCGCAGGTCTGTGCTTCCTCATCGCCGGATGGCCAGGGCTCGTGGTCGGTTTCTTCTGGAGCACCGTGCTGCTGTATCACGCCACGTTTTGCATCAACTCCCTCGCGCATGTTCACGGGCGCAAGCGGTACGTTACGGGCGATGACTCCCGCAACAATTGGCTGCTGGCTCTGTTTACGATGGGTGAGGGTTGGCACAACAATCATCACGCCTACCAAAGCAGTGCGCGGCAAGGCTTCCGGTGGTGGGAGATTGATGTGACCTATTATGTTTTGGTGACTTTGTCCTTGCTCGGTATTGTCTGGGATCTGAAGGCGCCGCCCACGCTGGTTCTCCGCAACGAGCAGCGCTTGGGATCGCGTGTGATAAAGCGAACGGCTGAACAACTCGCTGGTCGCTTCAATCCCGAGTACATCGCGCAGGCCATCAAATCGTCGGTCCACGAAACCGGATTGTCGGTGCGGGAAGCGCTTGTTCTGTTACAGCATCGCGCCGACTTGCATCTGCCCAGCATACCAACGCGCGACCGGTTGTTGGCTGAAGCCCAGGCCATGTTCGCGAAGACAAGTTCGTTGGACGACATTGTCGACCGTGCGCATGAACTCCTGGTGGAGTCGGTTTGCCTCCTGCTCGCGGTTCCACCTCGGATGGCCGGCGCAAGCCCGAAACCTCAGGTGAGCCAACCGTAACATTTTGCCTTGGCCTTTTCCCGACCTCACGGCTCCGTCGCGTAGGCGCGCCCGGGCTCGAGCGCGTAGATCGTCAGGAAGCGCAGCGGCCGTTCCGGATCGCAATTGCGAAACAGCGTGTGCGGAACGTCAGGGCGATCCTGCAAGGTCTCGCCCGCCCGATACTGGCGCGGCGCCTCGTCGTCATACGCGGACTCGGCAACGCCTTCGACGATGAAGGCCGCCAATGGGATGCCGATGCAGCGGGGCGACCCCGCCGGGCGGATAGGTCACCTCGGCAACGACAAGCTCGCGATCATCGCCGGGCAAAGCGAGACGCTCAAGGGTCCTGCGGGTGACGCCGGCGAATCCGGCTTGTTGAGCTTTTGCCTGACCGTCGCTGCTTTCAGCCATTGGAACCCTTCCCTGTCACGCGCGCCTTTGCCCCATTCAGATCAAGGCTGCGGTGACTATGGGGGCGCTTCAACGACGCAACAAGCGCCCAAGCATTTCAACACATGTCGCGCGGGCGAGGCGAAGCCCTTGCCACCCCTGCTCCCACGTTGCAGGATTCCTGCGAGAACCTTCAGCAGTGGGCCTTGCATGAAAACGAGTATCGTCACGACGCGGGCGTCGGGGATCGCCGCCCTGGCGCTCATCTTTGCATTAAATGTCACGCCGGCATCTTCGGCGCAGCCCGTGCCGGAATGTTCGATGTCGATGACATTGGCGGATTGGGGCGAGAATTCGAGCGGCGATATCGACGTCGCCTCGGGCCAAAGCTGCCAGATCCCGATCGGGATCCGCGGCACGGTGACGGACTCCGCGATCTCGCAGAAGCCGGCCTACGGCAAGCTGAAGAAGATCAACGCATCGACCTTCGAATACAGGGCGAAGGCCAAGTACAAGGGCAGCGACACCTTTGCCATCAAGGCAACGGGCCAGGGGCCGAAGGCATCCGGCACCTCGGTCATCACCGTGCACGCGACGATCAAGTAGTCCCTCGGTCGCGCGCCGCCTAAACGCGACGCGCGAGCATTACATCGGTATCAGGCCGGCCGCGCGCCGGTGCGGATGATCGATCCGACATGCTGGCCACGCAGCGCCGCCGCGAGCCGGCCGGGAACGAGGCCGTTCACGACCTGCACCCGCTCGATATGCCGCGCATTGGCCATCACCTCGAGCAGCGCGGGATCGAACGGCAGCGTGCCCTTCAGCTTGGCGAGGTCGGCGAGGCTGGCCTCGCGCAGCAGCTGCGCCTTCTTCCCCTCGGGACCATTCGGATCGTCGGTGTAGACGCCGTCGACATCCTCGACGATCGTCAGGCCGGCGGCACCGAGCGCATCGGCGATCAGGAACGCACCGGTGTCGGCGCGATGCAACGGGATGCGCGAGACCGGGAATTCATGATGGTGATAGGGCGGAAACGCGCTGCCCACCACGGCGCGGGCCGCGGAGAGATGGATCGCAAGCTGGCTCGCGATGGTCGGATGCTCGATATAGGACACGCCCTCCGGCGCGAGCAGGCAGGCCAGGATGTGGCCGTTTTGGCCGGCTTCGCTCGCCGCGAGCGGCGCGAGCGAGCCGACCGGCAGGCCGAGATCGAGGCCGACGCTGTAGAGATGACGGGCGCGGATGCCGGCGCCGGTCAGGATCAGCAGGCGGTGCTCGGGCAGCAGCGAACGCAACTCGGCGACGATCGGCAGGATCGCCTCGTGGCCGCGATCCATGATGGAGCGGCCGCCGATCTTCACCACCTGCACCCAGGGCAGCAGCGGGATCGGGCGGCCGCCGGCAACGGGACGGGTGAGATCGCTGTCGAGCAGGGTCTGGCGCGCGAGCGGCGAGGCGACGTGCTTGATGGTGTCATCCATGGTCGGTCCCTGCTCAGTTCGCGGTGATGATGGTGCCGACATGCTCGCCCGCAAGCGCACGGGTGAGGTTGCCGGGGACGAGGCCATTGACGACCTGCACCTGCTGGACATGGCGCGCGGTGGCGAGCAGATCGAGCACCGGGAATTCGAGGATCGAATCCTGCAACCCCTTGGCCTTCATCTCGGCGACCGAGATTTTCGGGATGAAGGTCGCGCCCTTCGAAGTCTTGGGGTTCGCGGTGTAGAGGCCGTTCTCGTCCTTCACATAGATCATCGCCTTGCAGCCGAACTGTTCGGCGACCAGGAAGCATCCGGCATCGGTGCGATAGGGCGGGATCATGCCCTCGGCTGCCGGCCGCATCCAGAGGCCGTAGGGCGGCATGCCGCTGAAGATCACGGCGTTCACCTCGGCGAGATAAAGCGGCACGGCCGAAAGCCCGGCGCCGCTGACCGCGGAGATGCCGTGCTTGGCGAGCAGCTGGCCCAGCATCACCGCGTTCTGGTCGGCGACCGAGGCGCCGAGCTGCGACACACGCCGGCCGGCAGCCGCAGCCCGGCCGCGATCGAATAGAGGTGCCGGGCGCGGGTGCCCGCGCCGGTCCCGATCAGGATCTTGTGCGCCTTGCGGGCCGCGACGATCTCATCGACCAGCGGGTAGACGGCGGCGCGGCCGCGGTCGATGACGCTTTGCCCGCCGATCTTGATCACGGTGGCATCCGGCAGGATCCGGAAGTCCGATGCCGCCTCCGCCGTCGCCAGAAGCTGCGGATCGGTCAACGATCGCTGCATCAGCAGCGCTTCAAGCTCCGCCGTCGTATTCGCCATGAGAAACGTCCTTTCTCCAATGCGCCTGGCATTGCTTCCATCGGCCCGCGATGTTCGATGTCTCCACCGGTGTCTCGCAAAGACCCGTGTTCGAATTGCACGGCTAACGGCAAGCCTGGCGCGTCTCAAGCCGCAACGGCGGGGATAGACCATCGCGAATGGCACCGGCGAGTGCGTGTCGCGACACCCGCTGCGAGGCCGTTCGGAACGGGATACCTATGACGTTTTGCCGCACGCGACTCGACTGATGGGTGTGACACCCACCATAGATGCTGCATTGAAATTCTGCGATCCTGAATTTGATATTAACGATTTCTTCGGAATGCGCTGATCTCAGCCGGACGATACTAATCTCAGCCTGGCCCGCCTCACGGGCCAAAATTGATTGCCTTGCACCTTGGAAATTAGCCGGTCTCGACCGGCGCACCCCACGAGGAAGCAAACCATGGCCAATTCCGCACCGGTCGTCACGATTGGTAACCACAGCCTGTTGTACAATCAGTGGCAAAAAATACAGCCATGGCTCACCTATGCCGACTCCGACGGCAATCCCGCGCAGAAATTTCAGTTCTGGGACGGCGGCACAGCTGCGAACAGCGCCTATTTCTGGACTTCCACCAACGACCATTGGGCCGCCAACACGACGATCGAAGTTTCGGCCTCTGACCTCTCCGACGTGTGGGTGCGTGCTGGTGCGGTCGGCGGCACCGAGACACTGTGGGTACGCGCTTTCGACGGGACCGATTGGGGTAACTGGACGTCTTTCACGCTCACGACGATTCCAAACACTGCGCCGGTCGTCACGGTCCCCGACGTGCAGCTGCACACCAATACATGGACGCAAGCCAAGAATTGGCTGACCTACTCCGATGCCAACGGGGATGCAGCCACCAAATATCAATTCTGGGACAGCGGCACCTCCGCAACAAGCGCCTATTTCTGGACTTCCACCAATGATCATTGGGCTGCCAACACGACGATCGAAGTGGCGGCCGCCGACCTGGCCGATGTCTGGATCAAGGGTGGCTCGACAACCGGTGCCGAGACGTTCTGGATCAGAGCGTTCGACGGAACAGACTGGAGCAACTGGGACAGCTTCACGCTGACGTCGGCCAATACTCCGCCCGTCGTGACAGCCGGTGATCATTCCATACATATCGATCAATGGGTCACCGTCGACAACTGGTTGACCAAGACCGATGCCAATGGCGATGCGATCACGAAGTACCAGTTCTGGGATAGCGGCACCGCCGCCACCAGCGCCTATTTCTGGACACCCGACAATTCCCACTGGGCTGCCAACACGACGATAGACGTTTCGGCTGCGGACCTCGCCAATGTCTGGATCCATGGCGGCTCGACAACCGGTTCCGAGACGATGTGGGTAAGGGGATTCGACGGAACGGAGTGGAGCTCCTGGGACACATTCACCGTGACGTCGACGCCAAACACGGTCCCCGTCGCGACCATCAACGACCAGTCGCTGCACGTCAATCAATGGGTCAAACCGCAAGGCTGGCTCACTGCGACCGATGCCGAAGGTGACACGATCACCAAATACCAATTCTGGGACGCCGGCGCGGGCGCGACCAGCGCCTATTTCTGGACACCCGACAATTCCCACTGGCCTGCCAACACGACGATCGACGTTTCAGCATCCGATCTGGCCAATGTGTGGATCAAGGGCGGCTCGACGACCGGTTCCGAGACGATGTGGGTAAGGGCATTCGACGGTATCGCCTGGAGCAATTGGGACAGCTTTAATCTGACGTCGACCAATACGGCTCCGACCGCGACGATCAACGATCAAACGCTGAACGCCGCGCAGTGGGCGCAGCTCGTCAACTGGACGACGGCATCCGACACTGACGGCGATGCAATCACCCAATACCAGTTCTGGGACGGTGGCGGGGCTGCGACCAGCGCCTATTTCTGGACGCCCGACAATTCACACTGGGCGTCCAGCACGGTCATCGACGTCTCGGCGTCCGACCTCGCCAATGTATGGGTGCGAGGTGGCACCGCGGCCGGTACCGATTCCATGTTTGTGCGCGCTTTCGACGGAACGAGCTGGAGTGCCTGGGACAGCTTCACCGTGACCAGCCTGGCAAACCACGCACCCGATGCCTCGATCAGCAATCAGACCTTGCATGTCAACGAGTGGAGCCAGGTCGGCAACCTGGTGTCCTATGCTGACGCTGACGCGAATCCCGCGGCCGCCTATCAGTTTTGGGATGGCGGCGGCAACGCCAACAGCGGCTATTTCTGGACCTCTGCGAATTCCCATTGGGCAGCCAGCACCGTGATCGACGTCAATGCCGCCGACCTCGATGATATCTGGATGCGTGGCGGCGCCACCACCGGCAGTGAGACGATGTATGTGCGCGCCTATGATGGTATTGACTGGAGTGCGTGGCACGCGTTCACGCTCTCGACCATCGTCTAGCTGCCCCGGCGTGACGTCGTGCGGACATGCGCCGGCGTGTCGCGCCGGCGAATATCGGGGGGTACGACCTAACTTGGCGTGAAGATCACCTTGCCCTTGAATGCCGCCGCCTGCGCGATCGCCTGTGAAAAATCCTCCAGGCGATAGGTGCCGACCACCGGCGCGCTGATCGCACCCGATGCGACCATCGGCACCAGATGGTCGTACATTCCGGCCAACGCTTCGTCCGTCGCAGTCTTGCCCCAATGACCGAGCCAGAAGCCGCGCACCGACACCTCGTTGAAGATCACGCTCAAGGCCGAGCCGGAGAACGGCTGTCCGCTCATCGCGCTGTAGATGACGAGCACTCCTTTTGGCGCGAGGGAGTTCATCAGGTTCAAGGCGGATGAGCCGCCGACCATGTCGAGCGCCGGCTGGATCGGCGCCCCACCCGTTTCCCTGGCGACGCGCTTGGCGAGATCCGGCCCGTCGAGCAGCACGATATCGCCGCCGACCGACTTGACCTCGTCCACGACGTCCTCGCGGCGGACGATGTTGACGGTCTTGAGCCCGAGCGACTTGGCGATGGCGATCACCGCGCGCGCCGTCGCCGAATTGGCGCCGTTCTGGATTACCCAGCCGCCGGGCGGCACTTTCACGAAATCGGTCAGCAAGAGATAGGCGGTGGCCGGATTGACCCCGATCATGGACAGTTGCTGGACATCGGCATTGTCAGGCAGCGCACGCTGCCATGATGCGGTGAATTTGACCCGCTCGGTCCAGGTCGGGACCGTGAAGGGAATCAGCGTGCGGTCGCCCTCCTTCAGATTCCTCACCTGCGATCCGGCGGCAACAACCCGCCCGACGCCCTCGATCCCGAGCGTGGCCGGCGGTGACGGCAGATAGCCGTAGCGCCCGGCGATGATCATGAAATCCGAATTGTTGATCGGCGCAGCCTCAACCGCGACCACGATCTCGTCGGGGCCGGGGCTGCCGACGTCCGGCACCTCGTTGAGCTTGACCACGTCCGCTGCACGTCCGAACGCAACGACCTGAACCGCTTTCATGGCGTGATCTCCCGATTTCGTTGTGTACTTCTAAGTACAGAATATGGATTGCGTCAATAGCCGGACCTGCCTTCACAGCAAGGTGAAGGCTTCACATCCGACGCGGGAGTACATAAAAGATGGATATGGCAAGGCCGCGCAGCTTCGATCCGGACGATGTCCTGGAAATCGCCCGCCAGATGTTCTGGCAGAAGGGCTTTCAGGCGACTTCGCTCGACGACATCACGGCGGCAAGCGGCGTCGCGAAACCCAGCCTCTATGCGGCGTTCGGCGACAAGAACGCGTTGTTCCTGAAGGTGCTGGACCGCTATCACGACGGCATCCTCGGCTGGGCCGAGCGCGTGCTGGCGCAGCCGGGGCCCGCGCGGGACGTCATCAGGCAGTGGCTTACCGGCTTCATTCCCTATTGCTCGGGCGAGAAGGGACAGCGCGGCTGCCTGTCGATCAATTCCGCGACCGACGGCTCGCTCGACCAGGTCGAGCTCCGCAAGAGCATCGAGCGCTACAACCGGCGGCTTGAAGAGCTGCTGCGCGCGCGGCTGCGCACCGATCGCGCCCAGTTCAGGAAGGACTTTGACCCTGACGTCACCGCCCACACCATCATGGTGGTGCATGCCGGACTGCTGGCGCTCGCGCACCAGAGGCCGGATTCGAAGCAGGTGAAGGCCGTGATCGATCAGGTGATGAGCCTGCTCGCCTGAGTTTGTCGGCACCCGGCCTCCCGGCAGCCCCCGCGCGCTCTCACGATTGTGATTATATGACGATTATCATCTGATTGATGTCCTGATCTCGATGACCATCTCCGGGCTGGCTGTCATGGGCTTTCCGGATTTTGGGGATCAGATGAACAAACGGTTTTGGCGTGCGGCAATCGTTCTAGTCACCGCCCTGCTGGCGAAGCCGGCGATCGCGCCGGTGCAGGCCCATGATCACGGGCATCCCGAATTGAACGCCTGGTATGAGAGCCTGCGCACCGTCAAGGGCCCCTGCTGCGACGGCAGCGACGCGAAGCGTGTCGATGACGCCGATTGGGACACCAAGGACGGCCACTATCGCGTCCGGCTCGAAGGCGAGTGGGTCGATGTTCCCGACGAGGCCGTCGTCGCCGGACCGAACCGTGCCGGCCGCACCATGGTCTGGCCGTATTATCTGGACGGGCACCCGAGGCCACGCTGCTTCATGCCGGGCAGCATGGGCTAAACACCATGAGTTAGGTTCAATCGATCTCGCAACGCGCTGACTACACCTCTCCCGCTTGCGGGGTCGAGACGAGCGAAGCTCGCTCTTAGGTCGCATCGCATCGAATATGCGATGCGGGTGGGGGCTCTCTCGGCAGCGTGACTCGCGGAGAGAGCCCCCACCCCAGCCCTCCCACGCAAGCGGGAGAGGGGCGCGCCACCTTGCGATTGCCATTCAATCTAATCTCATCATGCCTTCGGCGACCAAGCTGCGCAGGCCGGCGTCCTGCGGCACAGCTGATCAGAGATCCAGCTGGATCCGGTCCTCGCCGTTGGCCTCCGGCTTCGCCGGCACGGCGCAGCAGATCAGCACCTCGTCATCGGCTACCTCGGCGGCGGGCTGCTTCACATAGGTCACGGCGCCTGCCAGCAATCGCGTTCGGCAGGTTCCGCAATTGCCCTCCCGGCAGCTGAAGGCGGGGCTAAGGCTGCGCGCTTCCGCCAGTTCGAGCAGCGTCCCCGCCTCCGGCGTCCAGCGCGCCTCCTTCAACGAAGTGGTAAAGGCGACCGGGACCGGCGTTGTCGCCGGCGGTCGCCGCGGCGGCGCTGCGGTGACGAGGTCGGGCTTCCGAACCAGCGATGAAGGACCGAATGCTTCGGCGTGAATCCTGCCGTCGGCAATGTTGTAGCCGCGCAGGGCGTCATAGAGCGATTGGGTGAACCGCGGCGGTCCGCACAGATAGAAGTCATAGTCGTTGAACGGCAGGACGCGCGACAACAGCGCCATGTCGATCCGTCCCGCCGCGTCGTAGTCTGTGCCCTGCTCGGCGCCGTCGACATCGCCGAGGACGCGGACGATCCGCACCGCGCCGCCGGCGGCATCCACCAGCTGCTGCAATTCGTCGCCGAACGCGCGGTCCTGTTTCGCATGCGCAGCCTGAAACAGGAATGTCGGCCGGATGCCGCGGGTGCGCAGCCCCTCATAGACCACGTGGCGCAGCATCGCGAGCAGCGGCGTGATGCCGACACCGCCGGCGAGCAGCACCGCGGGCCGCTTCTCGCGCGCATCGATCGTGAAGCCGCCAGCCGGAGCGCGCGCTTCGATGATGTCGCCGACATGGATGGTATCGTGGAGATGCTGCGATACGACACCGTCGCGCTTCACGCTGATCCGGTACATGCCATCCGACGGCGCAACCGACAGCGTGTAGGTGCGGATGACTGGCTTGTCGATACCGGGCAACGAGAGACCGATCGGCAAATGCTGTCCCGCCCGGTGCGGAAGCAACCCCGCGCCGTCGTCCGGCTGCAAATGAAACGAGCGGATCGATCGGCTCTCGTCGACGATCCCAGTGACCTTGAACGGCCGCCACTGCGTCGCGCGCTCGGCGGCGCGGATTCGGTCGGCGGTCTCCCCCCAGTCGCCGGTCATCAGCGAATTCGGCGACCAGCCTTCGGCCCGAAACGCCCAGCGCAGCGGCAGCGCGCCGCGCCGGCGCACCACGCGGCGGGCACGGAAGCTCCACAGCCGCTCGGCACCCTGAAACGCCGCGATCTCCGGCGAGTCCAGCATCACCTCAGCGTCACCGCTCAGCTGCAGCAGGTCGCCGGTTTCGAAATCGACAAACACCAGCCCGGCCTTGCCGTTGACGAGGATGTTGCCGAGCGTGTTGAAGAACAGATTGCCGGCGAAATCGGGAATCGTCAGCGTGCCGTCGTCGGCGACGCGGACGAAGCCCGCCCGGCCGCCGCGATGCGAGACGTCGACCTGACGACGGTCCTCACGCTCGGCATAGGACGCCACGAAGAACGTGTCGGCCGCCCTGATCATGTCGCGCGCGGCCTGATCGAGCGCCGTGCTTGCCTCGATCTCTCCCGTGAACGGTTCGTCCGGCGCGCACACGAAGGCGAAATCGCGCAGCTGGATATACTGCGCGCAATTGCCAAAGCTCTGATCGAGCTCGAAGCTGAGCGCCTTGCCTGATGCCGCGCGCAGCAGCCCGTTCGCACGGTTGCGGCGCCGCGTGTGCAGTTCGATTCCGAGCAGTCCGATCGCATCGCCCGCGCGCATGCCTTCGCTGACGGGATCGCTGGCGTCAGGCCGCGCATCGATCTCGAGGCTGCGCGGCGTCGGCGAGGAGATGAAGCCCGGCCGGCCGGCCAGCAGCGAGGCCCAGGCGTCGCCGCTTCGGTCCACGCTGCCGACGACGATGAAGGGAATCTGCGCGAAGAAATCGCGATGCTGGTCGGGCATGAAGTCGCGCACCACACGCTGGCCGACGGCCTCCATCTTCTCGGCGACACCAACCTGCTGCTGGATCGCCTTTTCGCCGGCATGCCAGGTCGCGAGCTTGCTCTTGGTTCGTCTGTCGCTCATCGTATCGCCCTCCCCTTCGGGGGTTGGACGGGCGCGCCCGACGGCACGCCCGGTCAGCAGGTCACGCGGCCGCCAGACCGACTGGGGTCTTGGCGAAGGCCACGAAGCCCGGCAGCGCCTCGATCCGGCGCAGCCACGCGTTGACGCGCGCATAGGCGGAGAGATCGACATTGCCTTCGGGCGCGCTGGACAGATAGCTGTAGAGCGCAACGTCTGCGATCGTCGGCGCCGCGCCGACCAGCCAGTCGCGCCCGGCGAGATGGGCTTCGAGCCGCTTCAGCAGAACATGCGCCCGCGCGATCACGTCGTCCGGATTGTGCTTCGCGCCGAACACGGTGATGAGCCGCGCCGCAGCGGGCCCAAACGCAAGATCGCCGGCAGCAACCGACAGCCAGCGCTGGACCGCGGCAGCGCCCCTTGCATCCTGCGGCAGCCAATCGGTGCGGCCGAGCTTGGTCGCGAGATAGACCAGGATCGCGTTGGAGTCCGGGATGATTACGCCGTCATCGTCGAGCACCGGCACCTGGCCGAACGGGTTGAGCGCGAGATATTCCGGCCGCTTCTGCGCGGCGGACTTGAGGTCGACGTCGACCAGTTCGTGCGGAATTTCCAGCAGGGACAAAAACAGGCGCGCGCGATGCGCGTGGCCGGAGAGAGCGAAGTGATAGAGCTTCATATGCCGTTCCTGATGTGGTGGACGGGTTCATTCCCGACCGCGACCTCAAGGTGGCCCATTGCAGCGGTCATTATAATTGCCGTCGACGGCACTTCATTATTGCAAAAACTGCAATATCCTTCATGGCCGGGCTTATCCGGGGCATGACGAGGTCCGCGGCGACGCGCACGGTCGCGTGACCTGCGCCAACGCGCCGGCTAGACCTCAACGATCACGTAACTGTCTTCGATGTGCACCGGGAAAGTCTCGGCGACATACGGCCCCTTCTGCAACTCGGCGCCGCTTTCGACCGCGACCGGATAGGAGCGGATCCTGAACCGCTTCGGATCGAACCAGGACTGCCCGTTGCGCATGTCGAATTCCCAGCCGTGCCACGGACAGCGCAGCATCTCGCCGACCCGGTCGCGCTGATAGATGCCGGGCTCCGGCGAGGTCAGGCGCGCGACGCAGGCCGCCTTCTCCAGCGGCGCGCCTTCATGCGGGCAGCGATTGAGCAGCGCGAAGAACTCGCCATTGACATGGAACACGACGATGTCGCGGCCCTCGATGCCGAACACCTTGTTGCCGCCGGCCGGAATCTCACTGGTGCGCGCGACGATGTGACGGGTCATCTGTGTCCTAGAATTTGTAAACCGCGCGGGCGTTGGCATTGAAGATCTTGCGACGCTCGGCGTCCGTCATCGGCGTCTTGAAGGCGTAGCGCGCGTCGTCATAGTCCCAATGCGGATAGTCCGACGAGAACAACAGCCGGTCGATGCCGGCCCATTCGATCAGCTGCCGCAGGTGCCTGGCTTCATCCGGTTCGTCGATCGGCTGGGTCGTGAACCAGAAATGCTCCTTCACATATTCGCTCGGTCGGCGCTTCAGATGCGGCACCTCGCTGCGGAAGCGTTCGAAGTGCTGATCCATCCGCCACATCGTCGCGGGGATCCAGCCGAAGCCGCCCTCGATGAACACGATCTTCAGTTTCGGGAAGCGCTCCGGAACGCCTTCCAGCACCAGGCTGGTGAGGTTCGACGCCACCGTGTGCGCGTTCGACTGGTGCTCCTCGCAATAATAGGACGGCCAGCCGCCGCCGGTCGGCGCATGGCCGCCATAGCCGCCGACATGGATGCCGAGCGGCAGGTCGAGCTCCTGCGCGCGTTCATAGATCGGCCAGTAGCGGCGGCGGCCGAGCGGCTCATTGGCGCGCGGCGAGACGTTGATCTGGATGTATTCGCCTGATTTGGCACAGCGCTCGATCTCGGCGAGGCCGAGGTCGGAGCCGTCCTGCCCGACCAGGATCGAGGCCTTCAGGCGGGGATCGCGATGCGCCCAGAACGCCAGTTGCCAGTCGTTGATGGCGCGCTGGATCGCGGCGCCGAATTCCAGATTCTGCTGCGAGAAGATGAAGAGATCGAGCACCTGCAGGATCCCGAACTCGACGTCGAAGGGATCGAGATGCTGCTTGCGCATGAAATCGAGGTCGGAGCCGGGCACGCCGCCGGTCGGCGGCCAGGCATCGCGCCGCGCGATCAGCGGCGAGGAGCGCGGATACGGCGTGGTGCCGATATAGGGCGTGCGCAGATGACTGCCATATTCCTTCAGATGCTGCTGCCAGCGTTTCGGCAGGAACTCGTTGAGGTCGCTGTGCGCGTGAAGGCTCGGATGGATGTCGCAGTCGATGATCTTCAGCCGCGTCGCCGCGGTCTTCTCCTGGTCGAGCATCGGGCGGTCGATGACGTCACTCATGCGATCCTCCTTCTTGTTTTGCGCATGATCTTGTCGGAAAACCGGCTCCCACTTTTCCGGATCATGCGCGCGAATTACGAATTCAGCTTCAACCGCGGGAACGTTTCAATCGGGTTGTCTTCGCACATCCGCTGGACGAGGCTTTTCGGCAGATGCGGCGGGATCGGATCGTCGCCGTCGAACTGCCAGTGCGGATAGTCGGATGCGAACAGGAACATCTTGTCGGAGCCAATCTGATCGATGATGTCGGCGACACCTGTTGCGTCCAGCGGCGCGTCGAACGGCTGCATGGTGACGCGGAAATGGTCGCGGATGATCGCGGCGGGCTCGCGCTCCACCCACGGCACCTCGACGCGCACGCCGCGCCAGGTCTTGTTGGCGCGCCACATGAACGCCGGCAGCCAGCTGACGCCCGACTCCATCAGCACGACGGTCAATCCGGGATACTTCCCGAACACGCCCTCATAGATCAGGCTCAACGTCTGCGCCTGAAACGCCTGCGCCTCGGCGAGATAATATTCGTAGCGGTAGGACGGCCAGCCGATCGAGCTCGGCGCGCCCCGGTAGGCACTGCCGGCGTGGATCGCGATCGGAAGCTTGTATTTCTCCGCGGCCTGATAGATCGGCCAGTAATGCCGCCGGCCGAGCAGCGTCTCGCCCTGCGAGGGCACCAGCACCGAAACGAAGCGATTGTCGCCGGCCCTGCGCTCGATCTCCTCGACCGCAAGGTCGGGCGCCTGGATCGGCACCACGATCGAGGCGCGCAGCCGCGTGTCCCTGGCAAGCCATTCGGCCGCGATCCAGTCGTTGATCGCCCTGCAGAAGTCCGCGGCCATGTAGGAATCGAACACCGCCTGCGCGCCATAGACGACGTTGCAGATCGCGTGGCTGGCGCCGAGCTGGTCGAATGCGCCGCGCTGCACCATGGCAAGATCGCTGCCGGGCTTGCTGCCGTCGGCCGGCCGCCAGTCGGCGCGGCCGGATAGCGGCATCGACGGCGGATAGGAATTGAGGTCGAGCCCGTCGATGGCACGGCTGACGACCTGTTCCTTCCAGTGATCGCTCAGATAGGGCAGCAGCGTGGTGCGCGTTCCCCCCACCGCGGGATGGATGTCGCAGTCGATACGCGTGGCCGCCATGGCGTTCCCCGGATTGATCTTCTTGTCGTCGTTGTTGGCGGCATCGCTGCCACGGATCGGACTGTGACGCCGATGGCGCGATCGTGCAAGCGGGTCCACGCGGGGCCGCCCTGCCCTGTGCGCATCGCGCCTCACGCGAAGTTGCGGGATCGCGTGTGAACGGCGTCACCCCTTGAAGTCACGCGACATGCTAGCGATTCCGCGCCGCGGAAAGCGCGGGCACCGGGAGACGGGAATGGGACTGGGCCGACTGACGATCCTCGCATGTTCATTGTCACTGGCCTCGTCGGCCACATGGGCTGCGCCTGCGACCAGCTCGGGCTCGGTCGCGCTGGCGCTCGCCGGCGTGGTGGCGCCCTACTCGCCGCTGCCGGCCAAGGAGAAGAAGGCGGTCGCCGCATTCTTCAACGGCGACAGCAATGTCTCCTATACCAGCAAGATCATCGTCACCGCCGACAAGGTGGTCTGCCGCGCCAGCAATGTCGACATCACCTCGCGTTCCTGCGCGCTGACCTTCGGCGGCAACACCCACACCGTGAAGGGCAGCGAAGCCAATGCAATGTTCGCGACCGTGGCGCTGGCCGGCGTGCCGCCCGACGGCGCCGCGGGCACGATCTACGAGGCGCTGTCGAAACTGTCCTGCACGCTGGATCCGAAGGTGATCAAGGACAAGGCCGGCGGCGGCGCCGACTGCAGCTTCGAGCCGGGAAACTAGTGCTACGAGACGAGGTCGAATAGCGACTGCGCCGGCGCTGCACTCCCTCTCCTTCTTCTTACGGGGCCCGCACGCCGGGCGAGGTGACACCGAATCGAGTGTTCGGCAAAAGCCTGCACTCACTCTCCTGCACGGTGACGCCCAGCCTCGCCGCGACACGGCGCGCGGTTTCCTCCCGCTGCTCCGTGATCGCGCGCACGGCCTGGCGCGACTGCTGCAGGATTTCGGGTGGCGCGGTCTCCGGCGTGCCGCTGTCGAACGGCGGCTCCGGCGCATACACCATATAGAGCTGGATCGCGCGCGCGGCATCGTCGCCGCGCAGTTCAGCCGCGAGCCGCAATGCGCCATCGATGCCTGCCGTGACTCCGGCGGCAAAGACGAAGCTTCCGTCCACCACCACGCGTTGGTTCACGGGCGTAGCGCCGAACAACGGCAGCAGATGAAACGACGCCCAATGCGTCGTCGCCCTGCGCCCCTTCAGCAGGCCGGCCGCTCCGCAGATCAGCGCGCCCGTGCAGACCGAGAAGATGCGGCACGCCCCCGCCGCCTGCCGGTTGATCCAGCCGAGCACCTCCGTGTCCTCCATCAGGGCTTGCTGACCGAAGCCGCCCGGCACATGCAGCACGTCGAGCGGCGGCGCATCGGCCAGCGTCGCATCCGGTGTCAGCCGCAATCCCTTGATGTCGCGGACCGGCTCGGCGGTCTTGCCGTAGATGCGGTAGGTCGAATTCGGAATCCGCGACAGCACCTCGAACGGCCCGGTCAAATCGATTTGGTCGACGCCTTCGAACAGCAGCGAACCGATCCGCAGATGAACATCGTGAGCGATCATCGAACTTCCCTCGAACTTTCCTTGCGCTATGGACAAAGCGAATCTAGCGCGGCAGGTTTCGGCGATGACGCCAACCAGCCCACGTTTTTCGCCAAACCGCCGCCGCTCGATCGAAGTGCTGGCCTATCCGGCCGTGCAGTTGCTTGACGTCACCGGGCCATTGCAGGTGTTCGCGTCCGCCAATGCGCTGGCGGCCAAGGCAGGCAACGCCGAGCCATATGAAGTCCGCGTCGTTGCAAAGGATGGCTCACACGTCGAGTCGTCCGCCGGCGTCGGGCTCGCGGTGCATCCGCTGCCCGCGATCGGCAGCCCGGTCGACACGCTGGTGATTCCGGGCGGCGACGGCGTCAACGCCGCGGCGGCCGATGCCGTCCTGGTGGACTGGGTGCGCGAACGCGCCGGGCAGGCGCGCCGCACCGCATCGGTCTGCACCGGCGCGTTCCTGCTCGCCGCATCGGGCGTGCTCGATGGCCGGCGTGCCGCGACCCATTGGGGATTTTGCGCAGAGCTCGCCGAGCGTTTTCCCGATGTCCGCGTCGAGCCCGATCCGATCTTCGTGCGCGACGGTTCGTTCTGGACGTCGGCCGGCGTCACCTCCGGCATCGATCTGGCGCTGGCGCTGCTGGAGGAGGATCTCGGCCGCACGGCGGCGCTTGCCGTCGCCCGCTATCTCGTCGTGTTTTTCAAACGGCCGGGCGGACAGGCGCAATTCAGCGAAATCCTGTCGCTGCAAGCCACCGACGACAGGTTCAGCGCGCTGCACGACTGGATCAGCAACCATCTGGCCGGCGACCTCTCGCTGTCGACGCTGGCGAAACAGGCCGGCATGAGCGAGCGCAGCTTCAGCCGCCATTACGCCGAAGCGACCGGCTTGACGCCGGCACGCGCAATCGAGCGGCTCCGGGTCGAGGGCGCGCGGCATCTGCTCTCGGAAACGCGCCTGCCGATCAAGCGCATCTCACAGCGCTGCGGCTTCGGGTCGGAGGAAACGATGCGGCGCAGCTTCCTGCGCCTGCTGTCGACCACGCCGCAGGACTATCGCGCCAGGTTTGCGCTCTGACGCGCACGGCCGGCCGCGCGGTCGACGTGCAATGATTGACGCCAGGCGAGACCGTCTAAGCCGTTCCAGGCATATTCCTGCAACGCCGCCTCCAGCGGCGGATTGGTGACGCTGCCGGTGTAGTTGGTGATGGTCGACGCCGCCACGATGGTGATCACCTCAAGCACGAGATCCTTGTAGAACCCGGCTGCCAGGAATCGTTCGATCTCCTCGTCGTCGAGCCGCCCACGCTTTTCGATCAGCGACCGCGCCAGCGTCGAGAGCGCGCCGAGCGTCTTGTCGGCAGGCGAGCGGCCGGCACGCATCGCGTCGACATCGGCCGGATCGAGCCCAGCCTGCAAGCCGAGCGCGGAATGCAGCGCGACCGCCCAGGCGCAGCCATTGGTCACCGCGTCGGTGAGCAGCACGGTCTGGATCTGCTGCTCGGTGAAGCTGCCGCCGTGAACCTTGTCGAAGATGCCGAGGAAGCTCTGGATCAGCACGGGCGACGTCGCCATCGCCGCCGCAAGGTTCGGGATCATGCCAAACCGCGCCTCGACCTGGCGCAAAGTAGGCCTCGAGGCTTCGGGGGCAGACTCGAGCGTATGGACAGGAAAACGCGCCATCGGAAATGCCTTTCGCGGTGTTGATTGAACCCGAGTCCTCCGGACGCAGCTGAGCTGTTGCGATCCGCGCGCGGGCAACCGGATTCGATGGAAGCTATCTAGACCCGCCCTGACGCGCGCGTTCGCCAAACTCCCCACGTTCCGCGCCACTGGGGGCAGCGGCGACGTTGGGCTACGTCGCGCAGACTCCACTAGTCGCCGGCACGGTCCTTCACCCGTCGCGTCACGATCCCGAGCAGACGGCCAAGCGTGCCGGCGGCGGGGCCCTTCTTGCGCGCCAGCGCGAGCGGCGCGACGAGGCCGGTGGCGCGGTCGAGGCGGAGATAGGACACGCCGGCGGTCTCGAGCCGCGCCATCGATTCCGGCACGATCGAAATGCCGAGGCCCGCTGCGACCAGGCTCAGCGTCGACACCATCCGCGTCGCCTCCTGCGCCACCTTCGGGCTGAAGCCCGCGGCGCGGCAGGCGGCGATGATGCTGTCATAGAGGCCGGGCCCGGTCGGACGGCGGTAGAGGATCAGCGGCTCTTCGGCGAGCGAGGCCAGCGAAATCCGCCGGCGGGTGTCCTTGCGGGCGCGCGGATGATGGTCCGGCAATGCGACCACCATCTCCTCGTCGAGCAGACGCGTGATCGTTCTCCAGCCGCTCGCCTGGCGCACGCACGAATGCGGCATCGAGCCGATCGGCCTCGACGGCTGCGATCAGCTCGCCGGTCGAGGCCTCCTCGAGCGACAGCGTGATCGCCGGCGCGCGCTCGCGCATTTCGCGCATCACGCCGGTGACGAAAGGATGGAAGGCGGCCGAAGAGGTGAAGCCGATCGCAAGCTGCCCCTCCTGGCCGCGGCTCGCGCGGCGCGCGGCCTCCACCGCGAGGTCGGCGTCGCGTAGGATCGCGCGCGCCTTGCCGACGAAGGCACGGCCGGCCGCGGTCAGCTCGACCCCGCGCGGCTGCCGGCGAAACAGCGGCGCGCCGATCGCGGCTTCCAGCGCGCGGATCTGCTGGCTCAGCGGCGGCTGCTGGATGCCGAGCCGCGCGGCGGCGCGGGTGATATGGCCTTCCTCGGCGACCGCGACGGCATAGCGGAGATGGCGCAGTTCGATCATCGGGCGATCCATATGCAACAGATATGCGAATTCCCGTATCCATATATTGGAAATTTGTCACGCGGCCAACTAGAGTCGGCTCAAGAACAAATCGAACCGGAGCCGCCCCGCCGATGGACGCCATCCCCGCCGCGCAAACCACTAAGCATCACGCACCTGACGTCGGCGAGTTGTTCACGGGCTTCTTCATCCTCGGACTGACCGGCTTCGGCGGCGTGCTGCCGCTGGCGCGCCACATGATGGTGGAGAAGCGCGGCTGGCTCACCGGCGCGGAGTTCACCGACCTGCTCGGGCTGTGCCAGTTCCTGCCCGGAGGCAACATCATCAACATGTCGGTCGCGGTCGGGCTGAAGTTTCGCGGCATTCCCGGCGCGTTCGCAGCGATCCTCGGCCTGATAGCGGTGCCGACCGCGGTCGTGATCGGCCTTGGTGTGATCTATGGCCGCTTCGCCGACGACCCGGTCGTCCGTCATCTATTCGGTGGCCTCGCCGCCGCGGCGGCCGGGCTCCTGATTTCCACGGCGATCAAGATCGCCTGGCCGCTGCGGCGCGATGTGCTCGGCCTCTTCATCGGCGCGCTGTGCGTGCTGGCGATCGCCGTGTTCCGCTTGCCGCTGCTGCCGACCCTGCTGACGCTCGCGCCGCTCAGCATTGTTCTCCGGTCGAGGCAGGCGTCATGAGCGCAACCCTCGTCACGCTCGCGCTGATCTTCGCCGAGCTGTCGTTGCTCGCCTTCGGCGGCGGCAACACCATCCTGCCGGAGATGCAGCGTCAGGTGGTCGACGTCCATCACTGGATGACGGCGCAGGAATTCGGCGCGCTGTTCGCGCTGGCGCAGGCAGCACCCGGGCCGAACATGATGGTGGTGCCGCTGGTCGGCTGGCATGTCGCGGGCTTCTCCGGCGTGCTGGTGACATCGCTCGCCAAGTTCGGGCCGTCGTCGCTGGTGACAGGCTTCGCGCTGCGGCTCTGGGAACGCTTCAAGGACCGGCCCTGGCGCCGCACCGTGCAGGCGGGGCTGGTTCCGGTCACCGCCGGGCTCGTCACGGCCAGCGCCATCGTCATCACCCACGCATCGGCCTCGAGCTGGGGCACCATCCTGATCGCGGCCGGCGTCGCGATCGCCACCACCACGACGCGCATCCATCCGCTTGTCGCGCTCGCCGCCGGCGCGGTGCTCGGCCTGTCCGGCATCGGACAGCCCTGACGCTCTGCTTGCGGCGATGGCGTCTCGTTCCACGCGGCGATGTGCGCGCTTTCGCCGCAATGGATGCGACGTCGCCAGCGGCTATGTTGATAATGCCATGATCGACACGCTCCGCATCGACACCCGTATTGCGCGCCGCGAATTGCGCGCCGGACGTCTGCACGCAGGCAATTAGCCGGCCGGCGATCGCGCGCCGTCCGGATTCCTCTACGTCACCAAATCATTTCAGTCCGTCGCGTCGCGAGATGTCCGCGCGCCGGCGCTCGTGCGCCTCCGATCAACCGCAAAGATCAACCCACATGACCCGAACCATTCAGAACAGCTTTACCGCCCCGGCATTGCCGCCGATCGTGATCACCGCGAGCGAGGCGCATCGCCTCAGTGCGCTGGCCGATTCCAGCATGGCGGTGTTTCCCCGCGTCGCCCAGTTCCTCGCACGCGAGACGGACCGCGCCCAGCTGGTCGCCGACGATGCCGATCTGCATGACGTGGTCCGCATGGGCTCGCTTGTGCGCTACCGCGACGACGAGACCGGCGACGTCAGGGAGGTCGTGCTCGTCTATCCGCACGAAGCCGACATCGCGCTGCGGCGCATCTCGGTGCTGACGCCGGTCGGTGCCGCGCTGATCGGATTGTCGGTTGGCCAGACGATCGATTTTCAGACGCCGAGCCAGCAGACGCGTTCGGTGACGATCCTTGCCGTGACACATGAGGGCTAGCGGCTTTACGCCGCCTGATGACACTGTCCCATCTCGATCCCGTGCCGGCGCCCGCGCGCGATGCCCTCGGCGATCGCCTTCACGACGATCTCGGCGTCTTCGGGGGAGAGGTGATCGAGCGGCTGCCAGGCGCGCATGATGTCGCGTGCGCGATCGAGGTCGCCGTAGATTGCAAGGAGAGGAAGCGATTTGCTCGGCATGTCCGTTGCTCCCAACCGCAGCTGAGCGAGTCTACCTCATCTGGACAGGTCGAGCCATGCGTCCGGCAACCGCGATTGCGTGCATTGCAGATCGCCGATGCATGGCGAGGGCGTTCCTGCCCCCGCCGTCAACGCATTCGGTTACTCCGCGCCGGAGCCGCCCTGCACGATCTTCTCGTTCAGCTTCTGATCGACGGTCTCGACCGTGCGGTCGATCTCGGCGCTCGGCGTGCCGAGCTGATGCGAGATCAGCTTCACCAGCAGGTCGACGCGTTCTATGAAGGGCGCCCCGGCGGCGACCGCGCGGGCCGCCGATGACGGCTTGAGCAGGCTTTCCGCGGCCTTGGCGTATTTCGCGAACGGCACCTGATCCGCGGGATCGGCGCCGAGCTTGCGCGCGATGGCGTCGACATGATCATAGATCGCCTGCGAGCGCGTCAGGTCGCTGTGCACGGCATCGCGGATCGATTGCGGCTCCGTCGGCGTGATGCAGCGATAGTTGCCGGTCAGCAGCATCGACCACTTCGCCAGCGGCACGAACAGCGAATCGAACACCTTCAGCTTCACCGGAACGTCCTGGCCGTCGAGCGTCACCGCGTCGATGTCGGCTTCGAGCTCGCGCAGCACCTTGTTGTGCTTGTCGTCGGCGAAGGCGGAGGCCTTGAAGTTGGTCGGCAGGCCGACATGCAGCACATTGGCCTTCTCCTCCGGCGGACGGAAGGCCTGCGGATCGGGCGAGCACAGCGTGACGAGGCCCGGCTCGAAGCGCTCCCACACCTGCGCGTTGGTGTAGGCCTCCTCGAGGTCCATGCCGGCGAGTGCGGGGATCCGCTTCAGATACGGCAACGGCGGCATGTTCATGATCGACAGGCAGGGCAGCTTCGCCGCCGCGATCTTGATCATCAGCACGCGAACCGTGTGGTTGGTGTATTGCGGCTCCTGCATCGCAAGGCCGACCATGTCGTAGCGCGACACGTCGACATCGGCGGGCGTGACGGCATCGAGCTTGCCCGGCAGATCGCGCGAGAAGATCGAGCGGTGCTCCTTCTCGTCGCGCAGCTTGATCCGCACCTCGGTGCCTTCGCGGTTGATCAGGTCGGCGGTGTTCTTCCGGCACACCAGGGAGACGTTGTGACCCGCCATCAGCAGCTTGGTCCCCAGCAGGGAGCCGTAGGAAGCTCCCAAAATCAGAATGTTGCGCGCCATGCTCTCTCCAATAGCCCTTCTCGCGAAAGGCTTGCTCTCCAAAATCCTGTCCGAAGCTGCTGCCGAACCGATGCCCGGTCGATATTGGTCGTCCCGCATCCACGGGCCGACGGTCGCCAAATCACCAGACAATCAAGACCCGCTGGTGTATGGTATGCCACCGTCTATCGCAGATCGACAAGCGGCTGCCAAGGGGATTATCTCGCGTGCGGACTTTCGTTCCGCGGTCAAGAAGGGCATTCGAGCTTGCAAGTCGCCGCCGACCCGACGGATCGGGCTGAAGAAATCCTCGTCTCAGCTTCCCGGCTGTTTGCCCGCCACTCCTATGCCAACGTGACGATGGAGCAGGTCGCAGCATCGGTGCAGGCCGTGCCGGGCGCGCTGTATCACTATTTCCGCGACAAGGAAGATCTGATCTTCCACTGCTATCTGCGCGGCCTTGCGATCTATCGCCACGAGATCGAGGCGGCCGCCGAGCCCGGCATCGACGGGCTCGAGATCATCAGGCGCTTCGTGCGCGGCAGGCTGAGGCCCGAAGGCCAGCGCATGATCCTGTTCAGCGATATCGATGCGCTGGCGGCGCCCTACAGCAGCGAGGTCCATGCCAAGCGCTGGCAGAACGCCGCGCTGCTGGCGGACATCCTCGATCGGGGCGTGGCGGACGGCTCGATCGCCTGCGACGAGCCGCTGCTCACGGCGGTGGCGCTGATCTCCATCCTGGACTGGGTTCCGTTCTGGCTGTCCGAACGCGACTACTACACGCGGCAACAGGCGATCGATGCCATCGACGACATCATCACGCATGGCGTCTACCGGCGCGAGATCGCGCTCCCCAAAATGCCCGAGCCGCTCAGCCTCGCCCCTTTTCTCGAGGCTCGCGCAGCGTTGAACAAGCGGGCCGCCAAGTTCGACAGGATGCTGTCGATCGCCTCCGACAGCTTCAACCGAAGGGGCGCCTCGGGCACGTCGCTCGAGAGCATCGCAGCCGATGCGGGCATGACCCGCGCCGGCATCTACTATCATTTCAGTGAAAAGGAGAGCCTGTTGCTGGCCTGCCTGCGACGCGGGCTCGCCGGCGAGGTCAGCGTTCGCGAGCATCTGCAAGAGCACAGCCTTGGAGCATTCGATCACATCGTGCAGCGAATTCGCCTGCTGCTGATGCTGCACGACACGCCCTGCGGCCCAAAGACGACCTACCACAACATCAACTATCTCAACGACGCAGACCGAAAAGCCTATGTCGGAGACGTGCTGGCGACGATCCGGCAAGACCAGAACAGCTATCAGCGCTGGGTCGACGAGGGCCGTTTCCGCCGCATCGATACCTATTTCGCGGAGCGCATTCTCACCGGAATGGGCCACTGGTATCCGATCTGGTTCAAGACCAGGCGTGACTGGTCTCCAGCCGAGATCGCCGATCATTTCGCGCGGCTATTCCTCGCGGGCCTCAAGCCGCGCCGACATCCAGGCTAGATCCGCCACGGTAGCGATCCCGGTTTCCCCTTCCCCCTGAAAGGCAGGGGTGTCCGGGGAAATTCAGGCATAGTGGAGCTCCATCTGGTCAGGTGAGATGGTTGATTTCCGACGGCTG
>NZ_JAUMTJ010000079.1:0-32986 GCF_032654765.1 Bradyrhizobium sp. 33ap4
GCATGCTGGAGATCTGGCAGGCCGATAGCCAGGGCCGCTTCTCCGATCCGCAGGATGCGCGCGCGCTGCCCAATTCGGGTTTCAAGGGCTTTGGCCGCTGCGGCACCGACAAGAGCGGTGGCTACGCCTTCGACACCATCAAGCCGGGCGTGGTGCCGGATGCCGACGGCAAGCCGCAGGCGCCGCATATCGGGCTCGCGGTGTTCGCGCGCGGCATGCTGCTGCACCTCTACACCCGGATCTATTTCGAAGATGAAGCCGGCAACGCCACAGATTCCACGCTGGCGCTGGTGCCGGCCGATCGACGCGCGACGCTGATCGCCAGGCGCAACGCCGGCGCGGGCAGCGTCTACACCTTCGACATCCATCTGCAGGGCGACAACGAGACCGTGTTCTTCGACGTCTAGCTGCGCGCCGCCAGCGGCGCGCCAATCCAACTTTGGGGGACGGCCGAAAAATCCGCTGCGCGCGTTCGCCGCAGCGGATTTGGCTTGAACATGCGGAATCGGTTATATAATAAGGTTATTATATAACCGATGAGAGATAAAGCATGGCCAACCTCGACGCCGCCTTTTCCGCGCTCGCCGACCCGACCCGCCGGGCGATCCTGGCGCGCCTCGCGCTGGGCGAGGCGACTGTGATGGAGCTAGTCGAGCCGTTTGACATGACCCAGCCCGCGATCTCCCGCCATCTCAAGGTGCTCGAGGGCGCCGGCCTGATCGTGCGGCGGATCGAGGGCACCAAGCGACCGTGCCGGCTGGCGCCATCAGCGGTTACCGAGATCGATCAATGGCTCGGCATGCTGCGCCGTGCGCTGGAAACCAAGTCGGAGGCCAAGCGGTCTTAGGAAGACAACTATAACACTCAACTCCTTGGCTCACAGAACGACATGGCTACGATCCGACTTGTTGACGCTGAAGACCGAAGGCGACCGCTATGTCGTCGTGACCAGGCGCTTCGTCGCGCCGCCGGAGGCGGTGTATCGGGCGCATACCGAGCCGGAGCTGTTGCAGAAATGGCTGCTCGGTCCCGACGGCTGGACCATGCCGGTCTGCATCAGCGAGGCGAAGCCCGGCGGCAGGATCCGCTACGAATGGACCGACGGGAAGGGCGGCGGCTTTCATTTGACCGGCGAATATCTCGCGCTCGAACCGTTCAGCCGCATCGTGCATGTCGAGCGCATGCATCTGCCGGATCCGACGCCGGACAATCATGTCGAGACGCGCTTTGCGCCCGACGGCGACGGCACCTTGATGACGATGCGGATGACCTTGCCGGATGCCGAAACGCGCGCAGCGATGCTCGCGACCGGCATGGAGCACGGCATGGAAGACAGCTATGCTCGGCTCGACCGCATGAGCTGAACGCGACTGACGTGAGGGACAATGCGCGACCGTTTCCTGACGGGGCTGATTGGCTATCCGATCGCGCATTCGGCGGCGCCTGCGATGCACGAAGCGGCCGCAGCAGCGCTCGGCGTTCGCGTCCACTACCAGCTCATCGAGGTCAACGGCGCCGGCCGCGACGAGCTGCGCGCGATGCTCGACGGCATCCGGCGGCTCGGCTTTGCCGGCGTCAATGTCACCTTTCCCTACAAGGAGGCGGTAGTCGAGCTGCTCGACGATCTCGCACCCGATGCGCGTGCGATCGGCGCGGTCAACACCATCGTCGTCGATCGCACGCGGCTGGTCGGACACAACACCGACGCGACCGGCTTTGCGCGCGCAATCGCGCCGCTGCTTGCGTCAGCGCCGCGCGGCCCGATCGCGCTGATCGGTACCGGCGGCGTCGGCAAGGCAATCGCCTTCGCGCTCGCCATCCTCGGCGTTGGTGAGCTCCGCATCTTCGATGCCGATGCCGCGAAGGTCGCGCGGCTGGCCGGTCAGTTGGCCGGCCGTCATGCGGTTCGTGGTGTCGCCGGCGTCGAGGGCGCGGTCGATGGCGCGACCGGCGTCGTCAACGCAACGCCGGTCGGCATGCTGCCGAGCCGCGACAGTCCTGTGCCGGACGGCTTGTTGCATCCGTCGATGTGGGTCGCCGACGCCGTCTACACGCCGCTGTGGACGCCGCTGCTGTTGGCGGCCAAGGCCAAGGGCGCCAAAGTTCTGACCGGGCGCGATCTTGCGATCTACGCAGCAGCGGACGCGTTCGAATTGTTCACGACAATGATGCCTTCGACGGATGTCATGGCAAATGCGTTCGACGCGGTGATGGCCGCACGCTACTCTGCGCCCGCCTGAGGGGCGGAGACAAAATGACAAAAATCAGGATCGGGCTGGCCGGCTGCGGCTTCGTGTCGGAGCTGCATATGGTTGCCTACCGGCGCGTCTATGGCGTCGACGTCGAGGTGAGGGCGGTCGCGGCGCGCGGCGATCATGTCAATGCGTTCGCCCGCAAGCACGCAATCCCGAACGCCTATCGCAGCTTCGCCGAGCTGATCGCCGACCGCGAGCTTGACGTGATCGACATTTGCACGCCGCCGAACCTTCACGCCGCGATGATCGTCGAGGCAATGCAGGCCGGCAAGCACGTGATCTGCGAGAAGCCGTTCAGCGGCTATTTCGGCCGCGACGGCGACAAGGCGCCGATCGGCAGGCATGTGCCGAAAGCGCTGATGTACCAGCGGGTGATGGAGGAGATGGAGGTGACCCGCGCCGCGATCGAGCGAAGCGGACAACTCTTCATGTATGCGGAGGACTGGATCTACGCACCGGCGGTGACCAAGACCGCGGAGATCATCCGCGCGACAGGCGACAAGATCCTGTTCATGAAGGGCGAGGAGAGCCATTCCGGCTCGCATGCGGCGCATGCCGCCGAGTGGGCGATGACCGGCGGCGGCTCGCTGATCCGGATGGGCTGTCATCCCCTGTCGGCGGTGCTCTATCTCAAGCAGGTCGAGGCCAAAGCGCGCGGCGAGACCATCACGGTCGCCAGCGTCACCTGCGACGTCGGCAATGTCACCGCCGGCCTTAAATCCGAGGAGCGCGCCTACATCAAGGCCAATCCTGTCGATGTCGAGGATTGGGGCACGCTGACCGCAACCTTCTCCGACGGCACCAAGGCAACGGTGTTCTCCGGCGACATGATCATGGGCGGCGTGCGCAATTTGATCGAGACCTATACGAGCGGCGGCTCACTGTTTGCCAACATCACCCCGAACACGCATCTGACCAGCTACCAGACGAGCGAGGAGAAGCTCGCCTCGGTCTACATCACCGAAAAGGTCGATCGCAAAACTGGCTGGCAATATGTCTGCCTCGAGGAGGAATGGACCCGCGGCTACCTGCAGGAGATCCAGGATTTCATGGAATGCGTCGCGACCGGGCGGCAGCCCCTCGCGGACCTCGCGCTGGCGTATGAGACGACCAGGGTAAATTACGCCGGCTACTGGGCGGCGGATGAGGGCAGGCGGGTGGTGTTGTAACGGCGCGGGAGGAGCAGCGTGATTGCTCTCGTCCCATAGTGCGTATGTCGGGCCGTCCATCCTTCGAGGCTCGCTCCGCTCGCACCTCAGGATGACGGAGTCGAGAGCAGCATGTGAGTCTGGTACGTCGTCGCACTCCTTTTGGTTACCCTGCGGCTGCTCTTCCCTTCTCCCCTTGTGGGAGAAGGTGGCGCGCACAGCGCGCCGGATGAGAGGTTGTCACCGCGTCATTCGCTCGAGCGGCGAGGCGACATCTCACCTCACCTCGCCCCGCTTGCGGGGAGAGGTCGGATTGCATCGCCAGATGCAATCCGGGTGAGGGGGTACAGGTCTCATCGCGATCGCATTCGCGGAGAGAAGCCCCTCACCCCAACCCTCTCCCCGCAACAGCGGGGCGAGGGAGCGCAGCCCCGATGCGGCGGCAGTCTCGCCTCGTCGCCACGCTACGCCGCGTAGACCGATCCCTTCGGCAGCGGGAATACCGGATCCTGCGTGCGGATATTGGTCGGCCACACCACGGTGATGCGCTCGCCGGCGTTCTGCATCACGACCGGCGTCGAGCGCTCGTTCTGGCCGGACAGCGGCGTGCCCGGCGGATAGAACTTCACGCCATAGCCCTGGATGGTGCCCCCTGCGGGGATGTCGACGTCGAGCGCCGCCTTGCGGATCGCCTCGGGATCGAAGCCGCCGTACTTCTCCTTGGCGACCGGCAGCACATTGTTGAGCAGGATCCAGGTCTGGTTGAAGCCCATCGAGCAGTGCGGCGGCACTTCGGTCGCATTGGTCTTCTCGCGGTAGCGCGCGACCATGGTCTTGGTGAGGTCGCCGATTCCCGGCGCGAGCTTGGCGGGATCGAGCAGCTGCGCCGGCACCGGATCGATGTTGCAGAAATTGTCGATGTCGGCGCCGAAGGTCGCGCGCAGCTTGTCGAGCTGGCTGTAGCCTGCGCCGGCGCCGAACAGCATCTTGAACTTCAGCCCGCTCTCGCGTGCCTGGCGCAGGAACAGCGTGATGTCGGGATTGTAGCCGGCATGCGAGATCACGTCGGCCTTGGCGCGCTTCAGCTTGGTGACCAGCACCGAGAGATCGGGCGCGGAGGCGGAATAGCCCTCCTTCAGCGCGACCTGGAGCCCGACCTCCTTGGCGAAGGCTTCGTCCGCGGCGGCGACGCCGACGCCATAGGGTCCGTCCTCATGGATCAGCGCCACCTTAACGTCCTTCGGCTCCATGCCGAGCTTGGCCTTGGCGTGCTCGTTGATGAAGCTCGCGAAGGCCTGGCCGTACTGGTCGGAATGGATCTGCGCGCGGAATACGTATTGCAGGTTCTTGTCCTTGAACACGGCGGTCGAGACTGCGGTCGTGATCCACAGGATCCGCTTCTGCTGCTCGACCTTGGCGGCGAGCGGCACCGCGTGGGAGCTTGCGAACACGCCGTTGAGGATGTCGACCTTCTCCTGGTCGATCAGGCGATTGGCCTCGTTGATCGCGACATCAGGCTTGCTCTGGGAATCGACGTTGACCGGCGCGATCTTGTACTTGCCACCGATGCCGCCCTTCTCGTTGACGAGGTCGATCGCGATCTGGGTGCCGATCGAGGAGGCGACCGAGCCGCCGGCGGCGAACGGGCCGGTCAGGTCGTAGATCACACCGATCCGGACCGTCTCGGCCTGCGCCTGCGCCCGTGTCCAATCCAAGCTGAAAGCAGCGGCGGCAGCCGCTGAAGTCTTCAGCAGCGTCCTGCGTGAAGTCGGCATCGCGTCCTCCCCTGAAACCGTCAGTTGTATGACGGGTCTGTTTGTTTTCGCGGAGTATTGGGAGGCAAGGTCGGAAAGTCAACGCGGCTTGCGGCTGCGGCGTCTTGCGCTTTCGGAGGGGGCGTCCTCACTCTTTCACCGTCACCCTGAGGAGCGCGTAGCGCGTCTCGAAGGGTCGACGGCCACCAACGGGGCCGTGCATCCTTCGAGGCTCGCAAGTGCTCGCGCCTCAGGATGACGGTGTGACCAATCGCCCCGACACTCGGAGAACGTAGGGCGAAAACCTACTCCATCACCGCGGCATGATCCGATGGCGCCGACTGCGCGCGCAGCGTGGCCTTGGTCGAGCCGATCATCAGCGCGAGCGGGATCGAGACCAGGATGAACAGCATCACCAGCTGGTAGTCGTGCGAGAACGCGATGATCTGCGACTGCGCCGCCACCATCTTGTCGGCCATCGCGCGGCCGGCATCGGTGTTGAGGTTGATCATGCCCGATACGTCGGGCATCTGCAGCGCGTGGTTGAACGGATTGATCTGCTCCGACAGCTTTGCGTAGATCCGCCGTCCGCCTTCCGTCAGCTGCGCGATCACGATCGAGATGCCGACCGAGCTTGCGACGTTGCGCAACAGCGTCAGCATCGAGGTGCCGTCGGTGCGCAGATGGTTGGGCAGCGACATGAACGCCACCGTCGACAGCGGCACGAACACGAGGCCGAAGCCGAAGCCCTGGATCACGCTGACGACGATGATCTCGTTGGCCTGCGTCATGTCGGTCCAGCCGGTCATCTGGAACAACGAGGCCGCGGTCAGCGCCAGGCCGGAGACGATCAGCGTGCGCGCCTCGATGTAGCGCATCATGCGGCCGACCAGCATCATCGCGACGAAGGTGCCGGCGCCGCGGGTCGCCAACAACAGGCCCGCGGTGATGATCGGGTAGCCGACCACGTTCTGCAGATAGGGCGAGGACAGCGCCATCGTCGAATACAGCACGAGGCCCATGACAGTCATGAACACGCAGCCGCCGAGGAAGTTCTTGTCCTTGAACAGCGCGAACTGGATGAACGGCCGGCTGGTCGTCAGCGAATGGGCGAAGAAATAGTAGAAGCCGATCGCGGAGACGATGAATTCGATCATGATCTCGTTGGATTCCAGCCAGCCGAGCTGCTCGCCGCGGTCGAGCGCGAGCTGCAGCGAACCGATCGCGACCGCGAGCGCGCCGAACCCGAACCAGTCGAAGCGCAGATTGAGGTCTTGCTTGGTCTCGTCCATGAAGACGGCAAGGCCGAGCACGGTGATGGCGCCGAATGGCAGGTTGACGAAGAACACCCAGTGCCAGGAATAGGTCTCGGTCAGCCAGGCGCCGAGCGAGGGCCCCATGATCGGGCCCATCATCACGCCCATGCCCCAGATCGACATCGCTTTCGCGCGCTCATGCAGCGCGTAAGAGTCGAGCATCACGGCCTGCGACAGCGGCACCAGCGCCGCGCCGAACACGCCCTGCAGCAGGCGGAACAGCACCATCTGGTTGATGTCCTGCGCCAGGCCGCAGAACACCGAGGCGACGGTGAAGCCGGCCGAGCAGATGATGAAGATGCGCTTGCGGCCATAGCGGTTGGCGATCCAGCCCACCGGCGCGGTCATGATCGCGGCCGCGACGATGTAGGAGGTCAGCACCCAGTTGATCTGGTCCTGCGAGGCCGACAGCGAGCCCTGCATATAGGGCAGCGCGACGTTGGCGATCGTGGTGTCGAGCGCCTGCATGATCGTCGCGGTCATCGCGCAGATCGTCACCATGTTCCGGCGCATGCCGGGTACGGCGGATGGTGACGGTGCATTCATTCAGGTCGGTCCTGTTCGAGCGCTGGAAACCCGCTCCCCCGCAAGCGGGAGAGGGGGCGCACTGTCTCTGCGGTCGATGATCGACCGCTTCTTCTCTCTACTCGTGGTCCGGGTGCGCCGAGGCCGGCGCCAGCCCGAGCAGGCCGGCCAGCGTGCGGCGGTGGTTGGTGTCGATCGTCGCGTAGACGCTCATGCCGGCTTTCAGCTTCTTCACGAACGGATCGTTCTCGTCGAAATAGATCCGCACCGGCACGCGCTGCACCACCTTGACGAAGTTGCCGGTCGCGTTCTGCGGCGGCAGGATCGCGAACTGTGCGCCGGTGCCGGGCGACAGCGAGCCGACCTTGCCCTTGAACCGATGGTTGGGGAACGCGTCGACGTCGAGCTCAACCGGCTGGCCGACCGCGACATAGGTGAAGTCGCTTTCCTTCGGATTGGCGTCGACCCAGGGATGGTCGACGTCGATGATCGAGAACACCGGCGAGCCGGCGGCGACGAAGCGGCCGAGCTGGATCTGGTCGACCTGGGTCGCGACGCCGTCCATCGGCGCGCGCAGCACGGTGTGGTCGAGATTGCGCTGGGCGTCGTCGAGCTTGGCCTTGGCCTGGGCGTAGGGCGGGAACTGTTCGATCGGCAGGTCGATATCGCCGAGCAGCTGCGTCTTGTCCTTGGAGATCTGCTGCCTGATGTATTGCGCCAGGCTCTCGGCCGTCACTTGCGCATTCGCCGCGTTGTCGAGGTCGAGCTGCGAGCCGAAATTCTGCTTGGCCAGCGTCGACTTGCGTTCGACGTCGCGCTTCTTCAATTCGATGCTCTGCTGGGCGAATTCCAGCATCCTGCCGTTGATCTTGATGTTGTCGACCAGGTTGTCATAGGTGGTCCTGGTCTGGTCGAGCGCGGCCTTGGCCTGCGCCACCGCGAGGCGGAACGGCACGGGGTCGATCTCGAACAGTTCGTCGCCCTTCCTGACGTGCTGGCCTTCCTTCACGACGATCTTGTCGATCTTGCCGGAGATTTCCGGCGTGATCAGCACCTTCTGCGCGCCGACATAGGCGTCGTCGGTGCCGACATAGCGGCCGCCATTGAGATAGAACACGATGCCGCCGATCGCAGCGAGCGTCGGCAGCACGACCAGCAGCAGCGTGCGGCGATAGCGCCGCAGACCGGCCATCAGGCGACGGCGCGGCGCGCGGCTGGCCTTGCCCGACGGCGCAGGCTCGCCCGGATTGCTCTTCTGCTCGGGGGCCAGTTTGAGGACGGGTTCAGCCATAGCGCTGTTCCTTTCGGGAGGGCTCGCCGGCTGGGGTCTGGACGGCATTGCGAACGTTTTCCTTGATCGATTCCAATTGGGTGAGCAGGCGATACGCGTCAGCGGGGCTGATGCCCTCGAGCGCGGTCGCGGTGAGTTCGGAGCGGAGGCCGGCGAGCTTGCCGAGCAGCGGGCGCGCGGCCTTCTTCAGATAGAGGCGGTTGACGCGGCGATCGTTCTCGTCGCTGCGGCGCTCGATCCAGCCATTGTCGCAGAGCTTGTCGATCAGCCGCGTCAGCGTGATCGGCTGCACCTCGAGCAGCTCGGCGAGCTCGGTCTGTTTCAACCCTTCCTGGCGTTCCACCTTGGACAGCACGGCCCATTGCGCGCGGGTGATGCCGTAGCGTGCGGCCTCCTTGTCGGCATAGACGCGGATCAGCCGGAACACTTCGCCCAACGTAAACAAGAAATCGGTGTCCACCGAACCGCGCATCGATCCTGCCTCCATAAGCTTGGGATATAATAAGCTTGCTTATGATTTCTGCATGCCGGGTTAACGCGAGGCTGCCCCGCATTGCGGGCATGGCTGCAACGCGGCGGCGAACCGGGGTTGAGAGCCGGGCTTTGGGAACGGGCGCGCAAATGCTACATATCGAGGCAATGAGCCTGGCCAAGCCGACATTTCCTGCCCCCGACCACGATCACGGCCGCTGCGCCGCGGACGCGATGGCGCATGCCGAGCAGGTGTGTGTGCGCCGCGGCCAGAAATTCACCCCGATCCGCCGTCAGGTGCTGCAGGCGCTGCTGTCGAGCCATCGCCCGCTCGGCGCCTATGAGGTGATCGACGAGCTGGCCAAGACGATGCCGCGGCCGGCACCGATTACCGTCTACCGCGCGCTCGACTTCCTAATGGAGAACGGCCTCGTCCACCGCATCGAGAGCCGCAACGCCTTCCTCGCCTGCGCGCACGACCATGACGAGACCTCGATGGTGGCGTTTTTGATCTGCGACCATTGCGGCTCGGTCGGCGAGATCCCGGCCGCCCCCGTCGCGCAAAGCCTGACCGCGGCGGCGCGGGCCTCGGGGTTCATCCCGAAACTCTCCGTCGTCGAGATCGCCGGCACCTGTGCGCACTGCCAAAAGACGTGATGGCGCGATGGTTTCAGCTAACTCGCACTGCTTTCGAGCTACCTCGCCCCGCTTGCGGGGAGAGGTCGAAATTCGCGGTAGCGAATTTCGGGTGAGGGGGACTCTCCGCACGCTCGCCTCTATCGAATTTGCGGCGACGGCCCCTCACCCCAACCCTCTCCCCGCAAGAGCGGGGCGAGGGAGCCCAACCGGCAATTAACAACACGGCACCAAGCCGGCCCGCGAGGAAACATGTCGACCCAAGCGATCTCCGCCAGCGTCACAAGGCCCGTCAGCGTCGGACACGGGCTGCCGCCCGGCGCCATCGCCGTGATGCTGATGCTGTGCGTGAGCTGGGGCTTCAACCAGCTCGCGGTCAAGCTTGCGCTGCCCGACGTGCCGCCGATGCTGCAGGCGATGATCCGCTCCGCCGGCGCGCTGCCGGTGATGCTGATCGTCGGCCACCTGCGCGGCGTCAAATTCTTCGAGCGCGACGGCACCCTCGTCCCCGGGATCGTCGCCGGGCTGATGTTCGGCTGCGAGTTCGTGCTGATCTTCACCGGCCTCGTCTTCACCTCGGCCTCGCGCGCCTCGGTGTTCCTCTACACCGCGCCGTTCTTCGTTGCGCTCGGCTCGCACCAGTTCCTCGGCGAGCGTCTCTCGACCGTGCAGTGGAGCGGGCTTGCGCTGAGCTTTGCCGGCGTCGCGCTCGCGATCGGCGTGCCGCAGCCGAACGTCGATGCCAAGGTGCTGCTCGGCGACCTCATGGTGGTCGGCGGCGGCGCGCTGTGGGCGGCAACTACGCTGGTCGCCAAGGGCACGGGCTTGCGCAAGGCCGCGCCGGAAAAGGCGCTCGGCTACCAGGTCGCGATCTCGATTCCGATCCTCGGCCTCGCCGCCTGGATCGCGGGCGAGCGCATCGAGCATGTGCCGAGCGCGCTGTCGATCTCGCTGCTCGCCTATCAGGCGGTCTGGGTGGTGGGCTGCACGTTCGTCATCTGGTTTGCGATGGTGAAAACCTACTCCGCGAGCAAGCTGTCGGCCTTCACCTTCGTCACGCCGCTGTTCGGCGTCGTCGCGGCCTATTTCATCATGCACGACACGTTGACGGCGGTGTTCGGCGTCGCCGCGCTGCTGGTGATCGCCGGGCTCTATCTCGTCAACAAGCCCGACCCGAAGGTGACGCCGGATCCCAACGTGCCGGCGTGAGGTTATCCTGGGTGCCGTGCGCTCAACTCTCTCCCCGTCATGCTGAGGAGCGCGGAACGCGCGTCTCGAAGCACGACGGCCCAGCCGGCACCCGGGCCGTTCATCCTTTGAGGCTCGCAAGAGCTCGCGCCTCAGGATGACGAGCAAAGAGGAGCGGAATGCCGCAGACAACCGGGGCGCAATCCCGTTACATCATCCGCTCATGCATCTCGAAATCGACGTAGACCGGCGGAAGATGCAGCCCGCGGCCGGCAAGCATTTTTGCGCTCCCGGCTCCGAGATCGGTGACCTCGAGTGAGATGCCGAGCCCGTCCCGGTAGAGGATCGGCTGATAGCCCTTGATGATTCTCTGGCCGAACGCGGGATAGGGCGGCGCGCCATCGGAGAACGCGTGGCGGAATGCCTGGTAGAGCGTCGACGATCGCAGGGTCTCCATCGCGGCGCGCCCATCCCCTTCGGCAAGGCAGATGCGGATTCGGAAATAGGTGTTGTAGCTTTGACGCAGCTTCTCGATCGCAATGAATCCGGCTGCGCCCGCTCCGTCGAGCGCGTAATAGGCCGTCGTCCGATCCTGTTCCGGCGTCGCCGTCTCGGCCGCCTGCAACTGCTCTTTCTCCTTGCGCAGCAGGCCGGCAATGTCGGTCTGTCCCGCGTCCTTGCGCAGTTCAACTGCGCAATTGCGCACGATGCTGGTGCTTGCGCGATGGTTCAGGTCGATCTCCGCGCCGCCGTCCGGTAGGGCGTGCCAGCCGGCGGCCTCAAGTCGCGCCCCTGATCCGGAAAACAGCGCGTTGAATGGCGGTGAGGTGATGCCGTGTCCGTAACGCTCGCAGAGATCGACGACGATCCCGCACGCGGCGGTGACGCCGGGGTCGGTCTTGTCGGCGCCGGCCGACGCCCCGCCATCCGCCGGGATCGCGAATACGGCCATGACGGCTTTGGAAAAACCGGAGACCTTGCGTTCCGCCTCTCGCCTGGCGAGCACGGCCGGATCAGGCGGAGGTGCTTCCGATGAATCGACGCCGGACGTCGCAAGTGCCGTCGAAGCGGTCTGCAGGCTTCGGCGGCCGAGTGCGGCGAGGAAGCAGAAGGCAGAGAAAGCAAAGGCGCAGGTCGCCGGGATCGCGGCGATCAATCCATACGGCACGTGCACGCCAAACCATGCCTCGATGCGATCCTGGACAGCGGAAAAGAAGTAGAAGATGACAAACGGCGCAACGGCGAAGAACACCGCAAGGCCGGAGGTTAGGCCACTGTCGTGGAAGCGCCGGGCCGTCACGGCAAACAGCGGCAGCGCTATTGCGACGGCGGCGTAGACCGTCTTGTCGAGCTGATGGGCTGCGAGCAGGAGCAGCAGACAAAAGCCGAAGAACCACCAGAACTCGGCGCGCGAAGCCCGTCCGGTGAAATCAGCGAACTTCCTGAAACAGGTGGCGATCGACGCGGTGGGATGCACGACCATCTCCGGCAGACGGCGGCACTCTAGCGGCGAAGATTTACGTTTCCCTATTGCTGAGCGGACAATTGTGGCCTTCAGGCGCAATTGCGGACGGTATCGATTTACGTCAACATCGCCTCCACGAAGGCTCCCATGCGAGGGATGCCGTGGAGGCGCGCTGATGCCAATCGATGCCACCGATGCAATTGAAGCCGGAATTCGCTCCGCGTTCACCGCATACTCCAAGGAGGATGATCCGGACTGGCGGAGCGCGTGCTGGATCAAGCCGGATGAGTGCTCCCATCTGGCACGGAGCATTTTGAAGGAGTTGGCGGCCCGCGGCCTTGAGATCGTCAAGAAGCCGGCTTGATCGCCTCAAGACTCCGACGATTCATGTCGCGAGAATGCGGATGTATGCCTCATCGGCGCGCCAAACATTCAGCGTCGTCCTGGCGAAGGCCAGGGGACCCATTACCCCAACTGTCGGTTGTCGCGCGACGCTGGGGGCCGCTTTCCCGTTCACAAGCAAATTCGGTGGTTATGGGTCCTGGCCTTCGCCAGGACGACGGAGGAGACATCGCGCTTCCCCACTAACCCCTCTCGATTGGCAGGGACTCATCCTTCGCCCATTCGCCCATCGAGCCGTCATAGAGCGTGAGATTGTCGTAGCCGAGCCGATGCAGCTGGAACAGGTCGATGGTCGCGGAGATGCCGCCGCCGCAATAGGCGACGACGCGCTTGTCCCTGGTGATGCCTTGCGCTGCGAAGATTGCTTCGGCCTCCTCAAGCGGCACGAACGTCTTGGCCTTGGGATCGATCAAGGTCGCCGCCGGCACGCTGACGCTGCCGGGGATGCGGCCGGGCCGGCCGTAACGGCTCGGCTCCAGTCCCTTGTAGAATTGCGGGCCGAGCGCGTTGACGATGACGGTGTCGCCCTCCGTGGTCGCGGCGAGCACGTCATGCTTGTCGACGAACATGCCGTCCTTCGGCCGCGCCGGAAACGTCGCTGGCGGATAGCCGCCGGCAAGTCCGGTCTCGATGTCGCGTCCTTCGGCGGTCCATTTGTCGATGCCGCCGTCGAGCACGGCGGCACCCTCGAAGCCGAGCGAGCGCAGCATCCACCAGAACCGCGTCGCCCACATTGCGGTGCCGATCGAATAGAGCACGACGCGGCTGCCCGCCGAGATGCCGTGGCGGCCGAACGCGGCTTCGAGCTGCGCTGTCGGCGGCATCATGAAGCGCAGATGGGTATGGGCATCCGAGAATTCGGCCTGCAAATCGAGGAAATTGGCGCCCGGGATGTGGCCGGCCTCGAAGGTCTGGCGGCCCGAGACGACCATATAGGGAGCGTTGCTGCCGGCGGGGGCCGGCTCCAGATAGGTCGTGCAGTCGAACAGGCGAAGATCCGGCCGGGTCAGGATCTCGGCAAGTTCCGCCGTGGTGATCAGCTCGCTGTTGCCGGCCATTTTGCGTCCTCCCGGTGTGTGTTTAACGGGATGCTAAGATGCGCCAGATCACATGAAAAGCTGTCACTTTGCCCTTTGATTCACCCCAATCCGGTCCAATATAGCTGGGCATGCAGGACGCCGCTGCATGGCTTGCGTTTGGCCTCAATCGGCGCCATAAGCTATTGAATTCACTCCGAAACATGATCGTTTGGCCCGCCGCACGCGAGGCCCATCGCCCCCTTGGTGAATGTCACCAAAACCTGATATTCGAGACGCCATGAACAAGCCCGAGATTTTGCCGCAAGACGACGTCGCCGGCCCCGCGCCGCGGCACCAAACCACGCAGGTCATGGTCGGCAACGTCGCCGTCGGCGGCGGTGCGCCGATCGTCGTGCAGTCGATGACCAACACCGACACCGCCGATGTGGACGGCACCATCGCCCAGGTTGCCGCGCTGTCTCGCGCCGGCTCCGAGATGGTCCGCATCACCGTCGACCGCGAGGAAGCCGCTGCCGCCGTGCCGCACATCCGTGACGGCCTGCGCAAGCGCGGCATCACCACGCCCCTGATCGGCGACTTCCACTATATCGGCCACAAGCTGCTCGCCGAATATCCGGCCTGCGCCGAGGCGCTCGACAAGTACCGCATCAATCCCGGCAATGTCGGCTTCAAGAACAAGCGCGATACGCAGTTCGCCGACATCATCGAGATCGCCAACAAGAACAACAAGCCGGTGCGCATCGGCGCCAATTGGGGTTCGCTCGACCAGGAGCTGCTCACCAAGCTGATGGACGAGAATACGGCCTCGGCCAATCCGCGCGATGCCCGCGCGGTGACCCGCGAGGCGATGGTGCAGTCGGCGCTGCTGTCGGCCGCGCGTGCGCAAGAGCTCGGCATGCCGAAGAACAAGATCATCCTGTCGGCCAAGGTGTCGGCCGTGCAGGACCTGATCGCGGTCTATCAGGAAGTCGTGCGCCGCTCGGATTATGCGATCCATCTCGGCCTCACCGAGGCCGGCATGGGCTCGAAGGGCATCGTCGCCTCCTCGGCTGCGCTCGGCATCCTGCTGCAGCAGGGCATCGGCGACACCATCCGCATCTCGCTGACGCCGGAGCCCGGCGGCGACCGCACGCTGGAAGTGCAGGTCGCGCAGGAATTGCTGCAGACCATGGGCTTCCGTACCTTCGTGCCGCTGGTTGCGGCATGCCCGGGCTGCGGCCGCACGACCTCGACCACGTTCCAGGAGCTGGCGCGCTCGATCCAGGATTTCATCCGCGACGAGATGCCGGCCTGGAAGACCAAGTATCCGGGCGTCGAGCAGCTCAACGTCGCCGTGATGGGCTGCATCGTCAACGGCCCCGGCGAATCCAAGCACGCCAATATCGGCATCTCGCTGCCCGGTACCGGCGAAGCGCCGGCCGCGCCCGTCTTCGTCGACGGCAAGAAGTTCCGCACTCTGCGCGGCCCCGGGATCGCCGCCGACTTCAAGGCATTGGTGATCGACTATATCGACCAGCGCTACGGCAACGGCGCCAAGCTGCCGGAGCAGGCCGGCGCCGCGGAGTAGTTTCACTCCGCGCGTGACCCACACTCAACCGTTGTCCCTGCCTAGTGCGCAATTGCGCACGGGAGCAGGGACCCATAACCACAGGATGTGGTTGTGGCGCGAGATGCGGGTTACCAGCCTTCGCAAAACCCGATCCTGTGGTTATGGGTCCCGGATCTGCGCTCCGCTTCGCTGCGCTTGTCCGGGACGACAGATAGTTTGAGGCGCAGATTGCGCTTCCGTCGATGCGCGTTACCATGCTCCCAATCAAGAATGATTGGGAGAACGCCCATGAGCTCGCTATCCGGCAAGCAGGGTCCGCGCTATCGCCACTTCGCCGACCAATCCGAGCCCTATGAGACCATCGGCGTCGAGAAGCTGACGCCGATCATCGGCGCGGAGATCTCCGGCGTCGATATCGGCAAGCTGGTCGGCGACGATGCGCGCTCCAACCGCCAGATGGACGAGATCCATCGCGCGCTCGCCGAAAACCTCGTCATCTTCTTCCGCGACCAGCACATCAGTCCCGACCAGCATCTCGCCTTCGGCCGCAAGTTCGGTGAGCTGCATGTGCATCCGGCCGCGCCCAACGAGGGCGATCCGGCGCTGATGAAGATTTATGCCGACAAGGATTCGCCACGCGCGAATGGCGAGGGCTGGCACACCGACGTGTCCTGCGATCTCGAGCCGCCGATGGGTTCGATCCTCTACATCAAGCAGTGCCCGCCGCGCGGCGGCGACACCCTGTTCGCCAACATGTACGCCGCCTATGAGGCGCTGTCGGACCGCATGAAGGCCTATCTCGACGGGCTGACCGCGCTGCATGACGGCGAGCAGACCTATCGTGGCCTGTATGCCAACTACGGCGTCGCCGACAAACGGGAATATCCCCGCGCCGAGCATCCGGTGGTCCGCACCCATCCGGTGACCGGCAAGAAGTCGCTCTATGTCAATCGCGGCTTCACCCGCTTCATCGTCGGCATCCCGCGCGACGAGAGCGACGCCATGCTGGCCTATCTCTACCAGCACGCCGAGAACCCGCTGTTCCAGTGCCGCTTCCGCTGGACCGAGAACGCGATCGCGTTCTGGGACAACCGTTGCGCCCAGCATCGCGCGATGTGGGATTACTGGCCGCACACCCGCTCCGGCACCCGCGTCACCGTGAAGGGAGAGCGGCCGGTGTGAGGAATTGCGTGCTGCGTTGGTTCCACCCATCCTACGAACTACGAACTGAAAAAATGCCATCGGGAGACCGCCCATGCTTCGCGCCGAGGACAACAAATTCCTCACCGAATCCGGTGAGAGGACCGGCATGGGCGAATTGCTGCGGCGGTTCTGGATTCCGGTGCTGCTGTCCGAGGAACTGCCGGAGCCGGACAGCGACCCGAAGAAGATCGTTGTCATGGGCGAGGAGCTGCTCGCCTTCCGCGACACCAGAAGCGTGGTCGGCGTCATCGACCAGTACTGCGCGCATCGCGGCGCCAATCTTTGGCTCGGCCGCAACGAGGAATGCGGCATCCGCTGCGTCTATCACGGCTGGAAGTTCGATACCGACGGCCGCTGCGTCGATATGCCGACCTCGTATCCCGACCTCAACGCAAAGGACCTGATCCGGATCAAGTCCTATCCGGTGCGCGAATGGGGCGACATGATCTGGGCCTATATGGGCCCGGCCGATCAGATGCCAGAACTGCCGGCGCTGGAGATGGCGCTGCTGCCGGCCTCGCACCGCTTCGTCACCAAGAAGTGGCAGGACTGCAACTGGGTGCAGGCGGTGGAAGGCTCGATCGACACCGCGCATTTCACCTTCGCGCATCTCTCCTTCGAGAAGGAGGAGAACGAGATCCTCGACATCAAGAAGCATTTCGTGAACCCGCTGACCCGGGTCGCGACCGATCACATGCGCTGGATCGCCGAGGACCCGCGCCCGGTGATCAAGATCAATCCGCATGAGGCCGGCCTCACGGTGGCGGGCGGACGGCTCACCGGCAGCGACAACATCTACTGGCGCATCGCCCAGTTCCTGATGCCGTTCCACAGCTACGCGCCGAGCTCGATGCCGGGCGAGAACATGTTCGGCCAGACCTTCGTGCCGGTCACCGACACCAATTGCTGGATCTACACCTATGCGTGGAATCCCCACCGGCCGCTGACCGATGCCGAGCGCGAAGGCTACGCCAACGGCAACGGCGTGATGGCTGTCGTCGACGAGAACTACGTGCCGCTGCGCAACAAGGCCAACGACTATCTGATCGACCGCAAGCTGCAGCGGACCAAGAGCTACACCGGCATCAAGGGCGTCTCCGAGCAGGACGCCGCGGTGCAGGACAGCCAGGGCCCGATCGCCGACCGTACCCGCGAGCATCTCGGCCCGACCGATCTCGGCATCATGCATTTCCGCAAGCTGGTCATGGAGGCGGCCCGCGCGCTGCAAAAGGGCGAGGCGCCGCCGCATGCTCAGCATCAGGACCGTTACACCGTGCGCTCCGGCGCCTGCGTCACCAGCAAGACCAAGGACCTCACCGCCGTCATGATCGAGCGGTTCGGCGATCCCGCCGGCTTCGTCGGCGGTCCCGGCCAGAACGCCGCGGCGGAGTAATCTCTGCTGTCGTCCCTGCGAAAGCAGGGACCCATAACCACCGTTGGATATTGTTGAGATGCGCTGTGGCCCGAACCTTCGCCAAGCCAGCGACGGTGGTTATGGGTCCCGGCCTGCGCCGGGACGACGTGGGGAGGGATACCGCGCGCTTCACGCGCTACAGCGGCATCCTGCGATACTCGCGGTTGGCGAGGCTGGCTTCCTCGAGGTCGAGGTCGCGCTCGATCCGGCGCCTTGTCTCGTCGGTGATCTTGCCGTCGCGCAGCAGCATGTGGATGAACTTGCGCTCGGAGGCGATCAGCTCCCGCGTCAGCTCGGTGCCGGTGGCGGAAACGTCGTGCGTGTCGGGATTGAGCGAGTCGGGCAGCTGGTTGATCCGGATCTCGTGCCGTGAGCGCAAAAGCTTGATCACCTCGTCGGAAAGCTCGCGGTCGTCGGTGATGGCATCGAGCGACTTCAGCGCGGCGTTCAGCGCCTCGCGCCGCGCCGCGATCTCCTGCTCGTGCTCGGCGATGTGCTCGCTGCGCCCGTCCCTGGCGAGGCCGAGCCAGCGCACCACCGGTGGCAGAGTGAGGCCGAGCCCGACCAGCGTCACGAAGATCACGCCGAAGGCGACGAACAGGATCAGGTCGCGATACGGGAAGGCGTCTCCGCTCGGCAATGTCAGCGGCAGCGCCAGCGCCGCGGCGAGCGAGACCGCGCCGCGCACGCCGGTGAAGGCGACCACGAACACCGCCCGCCCCGACGGCAGCGGATCGCGCTCGCTCACGCGTCGGCTGATCCAGCGCGGCAGATAGGTGCCGGGAAACACCCAGACGAAGCGCGCCACGATCACGATGACGGCGACAAGCACGGTCGCGGTGAGGATGTCGTGCAGCGGGAACGACTTCGACTTCTCGTACAGCGAACGCATCTGGAAGCCGGTCAAGAGGAACAGCAGGCCCTCGATCAGATAGATGATCAAGTCCCAGAAGAAGATGCCCTGCAGGCGCGTCGCGGCCGAGATCAACAGCGGTCCGTTCCAGCTCATGTAGAGGCCGCAGGCGACGGTCGCGATCACGCCGCTGCCGCCGAAATGCTCGGGGATCCAGTAGGCGAGGTAGGGCGTGATCAGCGACAGCGTGATCTCGACCTGCGGATCCCTGGCGCGGCGGCGGGCGCGCAGGCTGAGCCAGCCGACCGCGGTGCCGAACGCGATCTCGCCGGCGACGATGACGAGGAAAGTGCCGGTCGCCTTCGGCAGCGAGAACAGCCCGGTGGTGATCGCGGCGAGCGCGAAGCGGTAGAGGATCAGCGCGGTCGCGTCATTGGCGAGCCCTTCGCCCTCGAGCACCACCAGGATGCGGCGGGGCATGCCGAGCCTGCGGGCGATCGCCAGCGGCGCGACCACGTCAGGCGGCGCGACGATGGCGCCGAGCAGGAAGCCGATGCTCCAGGGCAGGCCGATCAGATAATGGGTCGCGGCCGCGACCATGAAGGCGGTGAAGATCACGCAGCCGACCGACAGCAGGATGATCGGCCGCAGGTTGGCCTTGAACTCGCGCCAGCTCATCGCGACGCTCGCCGAATAGATCAGCGGCGGCAGCACCACCAGCAGCACCAGCTCAGGCGGCAGTTCCAGCGACGGCATGCCCGGCACGAAGGCGAGCACGATGCCGACCAGCAGCAGCAGGATCGCGGGCGCGATATCGGTCCGCCGCGCCACCAGGGCGGTTCCCGCCAGCACGCCGAGCAAAGTGAGAAAAATCTGAAATTTGGCTTCCATAACGGGCTCAATTCGCCCGGAAACCGGTGCCAGTCAATGCGGTCCGGCCGGAGCCGGACCGCGGGGGGCGTGTCACAAAGCCGTCGCGGGCGCGCCGCGCCCGGTCGATCAATCCCTGAGGTCGTAGCGGTACGACTTCGAGACGATCTGCCAGCCGTCGGCGAGCTTCATCGCCACCAGATAGTCGGTGAAATAGCGCGGCGGCAGCTGGCAGCGCACCTTGATGAAGGCGGTGTTGTCGTCGGAGCGGTCGATGGTGACGATAAAATCCTCGCGCGGCTTGCCTTCGGCCTTCGCCGAGGTGCGCTTGCGCACCAGGGCAAGCCAGTCCGGCACGGTCAGGACCTTCAGCTCGCCCTTCTCCACCCAGCGCAAATCGGCGCTCGGATGAAAAGCCTCGGCGAGCTTGTCGGCATTGCTCTCGTAGAGACCGTCGAAATAGGTTTGCACGACGCTTTCGACGCTGGATCGATCTTGGCTCATTGGTTGGTCCTCCCGGCAGGGTTTGATCTGTTAGTGTTGCGTCTCTGACGCGTGATTCACTCAGTGTCATTCCGGGGCTCGCGAAGCGAGAACCCGGAATCTCGATCCACAACCTCTGGATTCCGGGTTCGCGACTTCGTCGCGCCCCGGAATGACGGAATGGACTGTCAGAGACACAATGCTAGGATTTAGCCATGAACCGCTAGATTGCGCCATGGCCGGCGACAAAATTCTGCGTGAGGGACGAGTTGTGACCGCATCTGCAAATTCGAACGAACATATCCTGACCGGCGAATGCTTCTGCCGCGACGTGCGCTACGAGGTGGCCGACGCGTTTGCCTATGCGCTCAATTGTCACTGCTCGAACTGCCGGCGCACCACGGGATCGGCGTTCAAGCCATTCGCGGGAATCGCGCGCGACAAATTCACCGTGGTCAGCGGCGCTGATGAGCTCCTGATCTATGGCGATGAGCTCACCCACGACGCGCATTGCGGCCGCTGCGGCTCGCTGCTCTATTCGCAGGTCCGCGACGGCGCCTATGTCCATGTCGCGATGGGCACGCTGCTCGATGCGCCGGCGATCCGGCCGACCGCCCACATCTTCGTCGGCTCCAAGGCGCCGTGGTACGCGATAACGGACGATCTGCCGCAATATCAGGAGCACGTGACGCAAGGCGGGGAATAAATCCGCGCGACGTCATCGGCGTGCTGCTTGTGCTCCTTGCCGACCGCCTTGCGCACGGCATCTCATCAGGCGGCGCGGCTAGATCGCGCTCGCGGCGATGTTTACCATCAGGGCGAGCAGCGCGGTGTTGAACACGAACGAGATGATGCCGTGCACGGTCGCGGTGCGGCGGATGATCTTGTCGGTGATGCCGACGTCGGAGACCTGCGCGGTCATGCCGATCACGAACGAGAAGTAGACGAAGTCCCAGTAATCGGCGTCGGCATGTTCCTCGCCGCTCGGAAACTGCAATCCGCCGGGCGTCTTGCCGCGGTAATACTCATGGGCGTAGTGCAGCGCGAACGCGGTGTGCACCAAGGCCCATGACAGCGTGATGGTGACGATTGCCAGCGCCAGTCCCGCCGAGCTGCCCTTCGATGCGCCGAGCTCGAACACGATGGCGGCGAGGCTCGCCAGCGCGCCGAACGCGGTCAGCAGCAGGATCAGGAAACGTCCGTCGTCCTGCAGGATGGCGCTTCGCTTGATATGGGCGACGCCACAGCGCAGCATCATCACATAGGCAAGCACGAGATACAGCGCGGCGAAGGCATCCCAGCCCGCGAGCAGCCGCGTGACGATGCGCGGTGCTCCCGGCACCAGCAGCGCAGCCAGGATACCGAAAGCGATCGAGCCGAAGGTGCGCGGCCGGCCCACGACGACGCGGACCGGCAGCGGCAGCTTGCGGAAGCGAACAAGGCGGTCGTCGATCTCCTTGTTCATTTCGCGCTGTGCTCTCGGCTAGTTCTTGCGCTCGGCGACGAAGCGGGCGGCCGCGCGCAGCACGTCGCCTCGGTCGCCGAACACCGACAGCGCGGCGTCGGCACGCGCGAGGAGATCGCGGACGCGCTGCTTGGCGCCATCGATGCCGAGTTGGGTGACGAAGGTGGTCTTGCCGAGCGCGGCGTCAGCGCCGGCCGGCTTGCCGAGCGCGGCAGCATCGCCCTCGACGTCGAGCAAATCGTCGGCGATCTGGAAGGCTTCACCGAGTGCTTTGCCGTAATCGTCGAGCGCCTGGTACTCCTTTTGCGAGGACTGGCCGAGGATCGCGCCGGCGATGCAGCCGAAGCGGAGCAGCGCGCCGGTCTTCATCTGCTGCAGGCGCGCGACGTCGACCGGCTCGCGGTCGCCGAAGCGGCCTTCGCCGGCGAGGTCGAGGATCTGGCCGCCGGCCATGCCGCCGACGCCGGAGGCGCGCGCCAGCGCGCGGGTCAGGAGCAGGCGGACCTGGGCGTCCTTGTGGATCGCATCACGGGTGATGATGTCGAAGGCGATGGTGAGCAGCGCGTCGCCGGCGAGGATCGCGGTGGCGTCGTCATAGGCCTTGTGCAGGGTCGGGCGGCCGCGGCGCAGATCGGAATTGTCCATCGCCGGCAGGTCGTCGTGGATCAGCGAGTAGCAGTGGATGCATTCCAGCGCGGCGCCGACCAGCAGCGCGGATTCGCGCGGGATGCCGAACACCGCGGCGCTCTCGACCGCGAGGAACGGCCGCAGCCGCTTGCCGCCGCCGAGGCTCGAATAGCGCATCGCCTCGATCAGCCGCTTCGGGCGCACGATTTCGTCGCTTTCGGTCGCGTCGGACAGCAGTTTGGCGAGCAGGGCTTCGGTATCCTCCGCGGTCTGGTCCAGCCGCTTGGAAAACTCTGCAGTACCGGTCGTCATTAAGAATTGCTCCAGATCGATTTTCGGCCGGACAATCGTTGATGGCATCGGCTTCGTCAATTCCCGCCCTGCGACGGAATGCGCCTTAAAAGTGCTGGAAAAACCGTGAATTATCCCGCAGACGTCGACGGCGCCGGCCGTGTTCTGGCGGGCGGGTCCCAAATCCTTCCTGGAATGGTCCTCCCCGGAAACCCCTGTTTTGCGCATCGTCCGAATTTTATTGCTGCTTTTGCTGGCCCTGCTGTTGCTGCCGTGTCTGGTGGCGCCGTTCTACCGCACCGGCCATCCGGTTTCGGCGCTGATGGCGTGGCGGACCCTGCGCGGGGCCCCGGTGACGCGGCACTGGATCGATTTCGGCGCGATGTCGCCTTATCTGGTGCGGTCCGTGGTCGGCTCGGAGGATGCTCATTTCTGCAAGCATCGGGGCATCGACTGGGGCGCGCTGCGCGAGGTGCTCGACGACGCCGAGGATGGCGAGGTGGCTCGCGGCGGCTCGACCATCACCCAGCAGGTCGCCAAGAACCTGTTCCTGTGGTCCGGCCGCAGCGTGATCCGCAAGGGGCTGGAACTGCCGCTGGCCCTCTGGATCGATCTCGTGCTGCCCAAGCAGCGGATCCTGGAAATCTACCTCAATATCGCGGAAATGGGCCCGTCCGGCCAGTTCGGCGCCGAAGCCGGCGCCCAATATGCCTTCGGCCGGTCCGCCGCTGGGCTGTCAGCCCGCGAGGCCGCGCTTTTGGCCGCGATCCTGCCGAATCCGGTCAAGAGGAGCGCCCGGAACCCCGGCCCGGGGGTCCGCAGGCTGTCCGCCACCTATATGGTCCGGGCCAACTCCGTGACGCGCTGCTGGCGCGAAAATCGCGGCTCCTGAGGCCGATTTCGGACGCTTTTTGCTGTCTCCGGCCCTAGCTTTACGCAGTGCCTTCCTCTATAAGCGCGGCCTTACCGGCATCGCAGCTGGCGCTTTGAAGCGCTGTGCGCTCGTCCCCATTTCGGACGATGCCTCCGCAACACCCCTAGAGGACACCGTCATGGCCGTTCCCAGAAGAAAAACCTCGCCGTCGCGCCGTGGCATGCGCCGTTCGGCCGATGCGATCAAGACCCCGACCTATGTCGAGGACAAGGACTCCGGCGAACTGCGCCGTCCGCACCACCTCGACCTGAAGACCGGCATGTACAAGGGCCGCCAGGTCCTGAAGGCCAAGAAAGAGTCCTGATCGGACATTCGGCCTACGCGCCGCAGCCATGCGGCGCGGCGCCTGAATTCGGTCAACGAGTGCGGCCAAGACGGGCGCGTCCGCGGCGAGGCCAATGAGCATCGCCGCATTGCTGGTTCTCCCTGAATAAGGCGCAAGCCCCGATGGTCGGTTTTCCGCTGCTGCTCGTTCCGCTCGCGGTCTACAACATCATCGCTTTCCTGATGCCCGGCGTGTCGTTCACCGACCCGCTGATCAGGCTGACATTGCTGTCGGGCGAGCAGTGGCAGATCACGCTCAGCGACATGCTGCTCGCCGCCGCCGTGCTGCTGTTGCTGCTCGAGGTCATCAAGGGCGCGCGCCCCGGCGCGAAATATCTCACCGACCATCTGCTGTCGCTGATCGTGTTCGGCGCCGCCGCTGCCGAATTCGTGCTCTGGCCGAAATTCGGCAACTCGACCTATGGCCTGCTCACGCTGCTGGCGCTGGTCGATTTCATTTCCGGAATTGCGCTGCGCACCCGCCGCCGTGCGGTGGTCGCGCCGGCGCCCAGCGCCGGCAGGGCGCACCCTGCGGCAGCTGAGGCACCGCAACCTGCACCCGTAGCGGAGCCGGCACCCCGGCCTGAGCCCGCGCCTGTCGCCGCGCCGGCGCCTGCCGCGCCGCCACCGGCCGCACCGGTCCCCTCGGCGACGTCGGTTGCGGAATCCGTGCTACTCGATCAGTCCGCGCCAAAGCCGACGGTGACCTCGCCGGATTTGCAGCCGGGCGGCCATCCGCCGTCGGACGCGCCGCAGCGCTGATATTTTCCTAGATGATCTGCCGGGTCCGCCGCGCCACGCTGCGGCGTTCGTCGACATGCGGGCCGTAAGCGCTCTGCGCGTCGGCCAATGACCCACGCCGCTGCCCGCGCGTCTGCGATTCGTGTGCGGCGGTGGCGATCAGATGAGCCACAAACGACGGATCGGCATGCGGCAGCGGGATCTTGGGCGCCCAATGGGTGGTCGCGGCCAGCGGCACCAGCGCCGTGCTGGCCGCCGCAGCATCGCCGGTGCACTCGCCGTCGAGGATTTCCGATTGATCGATATCCGGCATCGTCTGCGACCCGTTGGAGCGTCATAGTTTGGGAAGTTGCGGCCCTCCGCAACACCCCTGTGGCAAGGGTCATGCCCGCCGTCCCCAGTTCGTTCCCGGACAGTCGAAAACGTGGTTTCCAGATTATTTATCAACTTCACCTAGCGTTGGATTCGCCGGAACCACTATCTTGAGAGCGTGTAGAATCACCGGGCGCCGTCCCAAATCGAGACATGTTCGATGCCCCCTGTCCCGCCAGCTGCCAGCATCCTCGCCTCGCTCGGCCAAGCGACATTCGCCTGGGACCTCGCGAGCGATGCGATCGCCTGGAGCGACAATGTGGCGGCAGTCTTCCCGGATATCCCGGTCGCGGCGCTGGCGAGCGGTGCCGAGCTTGCAAAGCTGATCGAGCCATCGCGCTCGGTTCGTACTGATGCGCTGGGCCAGTCCGCGCCGGCGCCGGTACGCGGCGGGGAGGGCGTTCCCTACCGGATCGAATATGGCGTGCGGGCCGTCACCTCGGCGCCGGTGATCTGGATCGAGGAGACCGGCTGCTGGTTTGCCGGCGCCGACGGCAGGCCGGCGCGCGTGCAGGGTGTCGTCCGCATCAACAATGAACGGCACGCCCGCGACGAGCAGCTGCTGAAGCTGTCGCGGCACGATCCGCTGACCAACGAGCTCAACCGCACCCATCTGATCGCCTCGCTCGCCGAGACGATGGAGGAGTGCGCGCGCTTCCGCTCCTCCTGCGCCTTCATGCTGATCGGCATCGATCACCTCGCGCGGGTCAACGATGCCTTTGGCTTCGATGTCGCCGACGCCGTCATCGCCGAGGTCGCGAAGCGGATTCGCGCGCGGCTGCGCAGCGGCGACATGCTCGGCCGTTTCTCCGGCAACAAGTTCGGCCTGATCCTGCGCAACTGCACCGTCGACGACACCAATGTCGCGGCCGAGCGCTTCCTGGCCGCGGTGCGCGACGAGGTGGTGCCGACCAAGTCCGGCCCGGTATCGGTGACGGTCTCGATCGGCGCCGTCACCATTCCCCGCCATGCGCGGTCGGCGGAGGAGGCGGTCAATCGCGCCCAGGAGACGCTGGACGCGGCCAAGAGCCGCCGCGCCGGATCGTTCGCGCTGTGGAAGCCGAATGTCGAGCGCGACGCCCAGCGCCGCGTCAACATCCGCGTCACCGACGAGATCGTCACCGCGCTGAACGAGCGCCGCATCGTGATCGGCTTCGAGCCCGTGGTCGATGCGCGCCTGCGGCAGCCCGCGTTCTACGAGTGCCTGGTCCGGATGGAGCAGGACGACGGCCGCGCGCTGCTCGCGCCCGATATCGTGCCGGTCGCCGAGCGGCTCGGCCTGATCCGGCTGGTCGATCACCGTGTGCTGGAGCTCGCCATCGCCGAGCTCGCTGCCGCTCCCGGCGTACAGCTCAGCCTCAACATCTCGCCCGACACCACGATGGATCCGGACTGGTGGGCCACCATCGAATCCCTGATGCGCGCGCATCACGGCGTCGGCGAGCGGCTGATCGTCGAGATCACCGAGACGGTGGCGATCCAGGATATCGACGACGTGCGCGGCTTTGTCACGCGCCTGAAGAACTTCGGCAGCCGGATCGCGATCGACGATTTCGGCGCCGGCTACACCTCGTTCCGCAACTTGCGCAAGCTCGGCGTCGACATCGTGAAGATCGACGGCGCCTTCGTGCAGAACATCGTGCGTTCGGCCGACGACCGCGCTTTCGTGCAAACGCTGATCGATCTCGCCCGCCGCCTCGAGATCAGGACGGTCGCCGAATGGGTGCAGGACGAGGAAGCCGCCGTGATGCTGCGCGAATGGGGCTGCGACTTCATCCAGGGCCGCCTGATCGGCCTCGCCTCGCCGGACCGCCCGTGGAACGCGTCGGCGGAGAAGCCCGTGCCCGCCACGGGCTGAAGCGGCCATAGGCCGCTTCACAATATCGGTCGTGATACCCGCGAAAGGGATTGCTCAAAATATGAGCGCGTCCTGCCCAAGGTTTGGCGGGAGTTCATCCAATTAATTGTGCGTCCCCAGACAAGTTTTCCGCCGGAGACCGCCGTTTACTTCTTCGAGGTTTGGACCGTGGCTTGCGCCATGACAACGTCGAAAGAGGATCGAATGGTCACGTTATCTTTTCCGCGCGCGTACAAACTCATGCACATCGCAGCGTTAGGGGCATTGCTCGTTGTGGGCGTCGGTGCTCCAACCGACGCCAGGGCAGCTGCGCCGGCCGCCTGTGCGGAGCTGCAGGCAAAGTATCCGGACTGGAAGGGCAAGACCCTCGTCAACGCAATCAATCCGCATACGCCGGGCTACGAGTCGATCGATCCGAAGGATCCGAGCAAATATGTCGGCTTCGATATCGATCTCGGCGAGCAGATCGGCGAATGCCTCGGCTTCAAGCTGACCTACAAGGCGGTGACCTTCGCCGCACTTCTGACCACGCTGTCCAGTGGTCAGGCCGACATTGTGATCTCCGACATCTACGCCACGGAAGAGCGTGCCAAGGCGGCCGACTTCATCACCTATTCGAAGGTGTTCGACGGCGTATTGGTCGCCAAGGGCAATCCGAAGAAGATCTCCGGCATCAACACCTCGATGTGCGGTGCGGCAGCGGCCGAGAACACAGGCTACGTTGAAGTTCCGCTGATCCAGGCGCTCGTGCCGGAGTGCAAGAAGGAGGGCAAGCCTGAGCCGACCATTCAGCTCTACGACAACAACGCCAACTGCATCCAGGCGATTCTGGCCGGACGCGCCGACACCTATGTCAACGACGTCAACACCGTCGACAATGCGGTGAAGGCCTATCCCGACAAGCTCGAAAAAGCTATCGCGGTGACGATCCCGTACAAGGTCGGCATCGGCGTGCCCAAGGACAAACCGGCCTTCCGCGATGCCGTGAAGGCGGCGCTGACCGAGATCTACAAATCGGGCGATCAGCTCGCGTTGCTGAAGAAGTGGAATCTCGATCCGGAGAACCTGATCGAGCCCGGTCTGCTGACGGTCAAGTAGGCCCCAGCACCGGCAAAAGGACGACATGCTCCATGGAGCTGTTCCTCCACTATTTGACCATGCCGTATATGATCGAGGGCATTCAGGCGACCTTGCAGGTCACCGCCCTCGGTCTGCTCGGCGGCCTGATCCTCGGTGTGATCCTGGCGTGGATGCAACTCAGCCGCTTCAGGGCGCTGGCGTCCTTCGCCCGGGTCTACACCGTGATCTTTCGCGGCACGCCGCTGATCCTGCAGATGGTGTTCGCCTATAATGCCCTGCCGCAGATCGGCATCAAGCTACCGGCCATTCTCGCCGCCGGCCTCGCGCTGGCCTGCAACGAAGCTCCGTTCATCGCCGAGATGCTGCGCTCCGGCGTGCTCGGCGTCGATCGCGGCCAGGTGCTGGCCGGGCAGGCGCTCGGCATGACGCCCGGCGTCCTGATGCGCCGGATCATCGCCCCGCAGGCGATCCGCTCGATGATCCCCGCCTTCGGCAACGAGACCGTCAGCGCGCTGAAGAATTCCTCGCTGGCGTCGGTGATCGCCGTGCAGGAGCTGACGTTGCGTTCGACCCAGATGGCGTCGGCAACTTTCGATTTCTTCTCGATCTTCTTCGCCTCGGGCCTGATCTATCTGTTCCTTACCGCGGCGATCGCCGGCATCCAGCTGTTCCTCGAATGGCTGTTCGATCTCGACCGCGCATCGAAGCAGATCAAGCTGATGCGGATGATGCCGGGGTATCGCGCGCAGGGACTCGATGATCCGCTGATTGCGGCCGAGGACGCGCCGCCCGAGATCTTGCCCGATGCCGGTGTCGCCGAATTGCCGCCGCCGCGGGCGCAGACCGAGCGTGTCGATCGCGCCAAACGCAACGAGATCCTTAAGCGGAACAATGTGGCGGTCGATGTTGCCGCATTGCGCAAAAGCTATGACAAGCAAATGGTGCTCGCCGGCGTCGATCTCACGGTGCGGATCGGCGAGGTGGTCGCCCTGCTCGGGCCGTCCGGCTCCGGCAAGAGCACGCTGCTCCGCTGTATCAACAATCTCGAACTCTGGAACGACGGCAGCATCAAGGTCGGCGGTCGCCGGCTCGGCTTCAGCGATAGCGGCAAGGCGCTGTCGCCGCGACTGTTGGCGCAGGCGCGCGCCGAGGTCGGTGTCGGTATGGTGTTCCAGCAGTTCAACCTGTTCGGTCACCTCACCGCGAAGGAGAACATCGCCGGGCCGCTGCGCTGGGTGCATGGTGTGTCGCGCATCGATGCGGATCGCCGGGCGACCGAACTGCTCGGGCGCGTCGGCCTCAGCCACCGCGCCGATGCGTTGCCGCGGCATCTCTCCGGTGGCCAGCAGCAGCGCGTCGCCATCGCCCGTGCGATCGCGCCGAATCCCAGCGTGCTGTTGCTGGATGAGCCGACCTCCGCGCTCGATCCCGAACTCGTCAATGAGGTCCTTGAAGTGATCCGTCGCCTCGCGGTGGAAGACGGCCTCACCATGATCATCTCAACCCATCAACTGCGCTTCGCCAGTGAAGTCGCTGATCGCGTGGTGCTGCTGGCGGATGGCGCGATCGTCGAGGAAGGCCCGGCCGACGAGGTGCTGAGCAATCCGCGCAATCCGGTCGCGCAGCGTTTCCTCAATGCCATGGAGGCCGAGGTCGCATGAATAGAACCCGTTCCGTTTCCATCCGCGTGAGGACCCCTGCGTGAAACATCATCTGCTGCCGGTATCTGCGAAGACTGTGCATTGGGGCTATTTCAGCAAGGTCGTGGCGCCGGCATTGACGCTGAAGTCCGGCGACCGCGCGACCATCGAGACGCTGACGCATCACGCCAATGACGATTACGAGCGCATGATCGAGGGCGATCCGGGTGCCGAGAGCGTATTCAAATGGACGCGCGAGCACAAGGCGGTGGTGCGGCGTGGTTCGGGGCCCATCGAAGGGCCGTTCATCCGCGGCTCCGGCGAAGGCGTCGGCGTGCACCTGCTCACCGGTCCGGTGGCGATCGAAGGCGCCGAGCCGGGCGACGTGCTGGAGGTTCGCATTCTCGACGTGCGACCGAGGCCGGCCTGCAACGCCTGCCATGCCGGCAAATGCTTCGGCTCCAACGTCGCGGCCAATTGGGGCTTTCACTATCACGACCTGATCGAAGAGCCGAAGCCGCGCGAGGTGGTGACGATCTTCGAGCTCGACGCGTCGGGTGAGCCCTTCGCCAAAGCGGTCTACAATTATGTCTGGACGCCGCAGACCGATCCTGATGGCATCGTGCACCCGACCATCGATTATCCCGGCGTCCGCGTCGATCACGCCACCGTCGTCAAGCGTGAGAATGTTCTGAGCAATGTCCGTGTGCCCGCGCGGCTGCATTTTGGCACCATGGGCCTCGCGCCGTCGGAGCAGGATTTCGTCTCCTCGATCCCGCCGAGCTATACCGGCGGCAACATCGACGACTGGCGCGTCGGCAAGGGGGCCAAGATGTTCTATCCGGTTGCGGTGCCCGGTGCGTTCTTTTCGGTCGGTGATCCGCATGCCGCGCAGGGCGACAGCGAGCTCGGCGGCACGGCGATCGAGACCTCGCTCACCGGCGATTTCGAATTCATCCTGCACAAGCATCGCGATCTCGGCGGCACACAGCTCGAAGGCCTGACGCATCCGATGCTGGAAACCCCCGACGCCTGGTCGGTCTACGGCTTCACCTACCCGAACTATCTCGCCGAGCTCGGCGCCAATGCGCAGCTCGAAATCGCCAATCACTCCAGCCTCGACCGCGCCATGCGCGACGCCTTTCGCAAGATGCGGCGCTTCCTGATGACGGTGCACAAGCTCAGCGAGGACGAGGCGATCTCGCTTATGTCGGTGGGGGCAGATTTTGGCGTGACGCAGGTGGTCGACGCCAATTGGGGCGTGCACGGGACCATCCGCAAGAACGTGTTCCGGTGTGACTGATCACGCGCCGGCCACCGAGCAGGACGTGTCATCCTTGGGGATGGCACGGAGATTGCTTCGCTTCGGCCATAAAGGTCGATGCATGAGGTTGCGTCCGTTCACGAGTGAATCCTACTCCGAAGGCGACCGCCCCGAGGCGTGGCGGGACGTCCTGGCGTCGGTCGGCTTGCAGCCCACGGTCGCCACGAGCACCCATGCCGGCCATGCCATCGCGGTGCGGCGCAGCTTTCAGGGCGTGACGCTGGCCAGGCTTTCGGCAGGGCCACAATCGGTGTCGCCGCGCACGGATGCTGTGGCCGATCATCCGCTGGTGCTGCTGCCGCTCGAAGACGGGGTGGCGCTGAAGACGACCACCGGTTATCAGATCGTTGCTGCGCGGCATCTTCTCTTGCTGCCACGCGCAGGGGACTGGAGCGTGTCGTTCCAGCGCGAGATGCGCGCGGTAGTGCTGTCGGTGACGTCCGAACCGGCACATCGCCATCGCGCCACGTTGCAAGGCGGCGAGGTGCGGGTGCTCCAGCCCGGCGGCTTTGGCAGCGTATTCGCGCAGATGATGGAGCTCGCCGCGCGCGATCTCGACGCGCTGTCCGATGTCGAATGGACGGCGCTGGCGCGAAGTCTCGCCGATCTGCTGCCGACCTTCATGCGTCAGCACGGCGAGACGGCGGGCGATCGCGGCGGCGGCGCTTCCAAGGCAGCGACGCTGCATCGCCTGTGCCAGACCGTCGAACGCAGCCTCGAGGAACCCGATCTGACGCCGGTCAAAATCGCCAGTGCCGAGGGCATTTCTGAACGCTATCTGCAAAAGCTGTTCGAGGGGGCCGGCACCAGTTTCACGCATTACCTGCGCGAACGTCGGCTGCAGCGCACCTGGGCCGATCTGTCGAATCCCGCCGAGGCGCATCGTTCGATTTCCGAGATCGCGTTCCGCGTCGGCTTCAACGACTCTGCCCATTTCAGCCGCGCGTTTCGCCAGCGCTTCGGTCTGTCGCCGCGCGAATTCCGCCAGCATGAAGCCGAGCGGCAGACCGCATCCGCGGCCACGGTGCAACGTGGCTGGCCTCAACAGGCGCTGGCGCAGCTGTGCAGCCGGCGCGCAGCGCTGGCGCGCAGGACGGCTGCGCCGTTCAACGCGCACGACGTGGAGATCGCGGACGCGCCGCGCCATCACCATCTCGCCGCGGATGCCTCGCGCGTGCATTGGGGCTATTTCAGCCATTCGTTGCCGCCGCAGGTCGAGATCGGCTCCGGCGACACCATCACCATTGAGACGCTGACCCAGCACGCCTCCGACGATCCCGAGCGCATGATCAAGGGTGATCCAGGCGCGGAGAGCGTGTTCCACTGGACGCGCGATCGGAAGAACGTCGATCGCCGCGGCGCCGGCCCGCTCGATGCCTCGATCTACGGCCGCGGCGCCGGCGAGGGATTCGGCGTTCACATTTGCACCGGGCCGGTGGCCGTGAAGGATGCGGAGCCAGGGGACGTACTGGAAATCCGCATCCTCGACATCGCGCCGCGCGCGAGCCGCAATCCGGACTTCGAGGGCCGCGTGTTCGGCAGCAGCGTCGCGGCCTGGTGGGGCTATCACTACAAGGAGTTCCTTGCCGAGCAGAACGCCCATGAGGCGGTGACGATCTACGAGATCGTCGACGACGATGACGCGCCGCATGCCCGTGCGCTGTATTCCTATCGCTGGGAGCCGCAGACCGATCCGTTCGGGACGCTGCACAAGACTTACGACTATCCGGGCATTCCGATCCCGCCGTCATCGGTGCGGCGCCGCCACGACGTGCTCGACGGCATCCGCATTCCGCTGCGCCCGCATTTCGGAGTCATCGCGCTTGCGCCACGCGAGGCCGAGCTTGTCGATTCCGTCCCGCCCGCATATTTCGGCGGCAATCTCGACAATTGGCGGCTCGGCAAGGGCTCGGCGGTCTATCTGCCGGTGTCGGTGCCGGGGGCGCTATTGTCAGTCGGCGATCCCCATGCTGCGCAGGGCGACGGCGAACTCGGCGGCACCGCCATCGAATGTTCGATGACCGGCACGTTCCAGGTCATCCTGCATAAGAAGAACGAGCTTACCAATCAGCCCTTCGCCGATCTTACCTATCCGCTGATCGAGACTGAAGCCGACTGGGTGCTGATGGGCTTCAGTCATCCCAACTATCTCGCCGAATTCGGCGCCAAGGGGCAGAGCGAGGTCTACGCGACCTCGTCGCTCGATCTCGCGATGAAGGATGCGTTCCGCAAGATGCGGCGCTTCCTGATGAACATCAAAGGCCTCACCGAGGACGAGGCGATCGCGCTGATGTCGGTGGCGGTGGATTTCGGCGTGACGCAGGTGGTGGACGGCAATTGGGGCGTCCATGCCATTCTCAGCAAGCGCGTCTTCGATCACGCGCCGCAAAACTAGTGTGCTGAATGCGAAGTTCGTGCGATTTCGCGGCAGCCACTTTCACGAACTTCGCATTCATAAAGCACACTA
>NZ_JAUMTJ010000080.1:0-32582 GCF_032654765.1 Bradyrhizobium sp. 33ap4
GACAAAGCTCGCACCAAACTGGGGCGCGCCTATCCAGGCATACCCAAAGAGTCAAAATCACTGTGACGAGCTACTAGGCCGATTGTCGTAAGCAGCGACAGCGCCTTGAATGCCTTTACGTCGGTCATCAGTGGAACATCTGCACAGTGGAGGATTGATAGCCCTGTCCTGGCGTCAGGAAGCGCCTGAGTTGTTCTCGCCCCTGATCCTGAGCCGAGGCGCGCTGAGCCGCTTCCAGGCTTTGCGCCCTGCCCTGCGCCGCAGCGGCCGCCGTGAGATCGGCAAGTTGTTGCGCTTGAAGCGCGAGGATCTGGTTGCCGGCCTGAGTTGCCTGCAGAGCGCCGCTGGCGCCTTGACTTGATGTGACGAGCGCTGACGTCTGAATACGGTTGGTGTCGAGGTTGCCAACGATGCCCGCCTGGACACGAAGCGCGTCTTGCGTTGCCGCGTAAGTATTCTGCCACCGCGATTGAGCGTTGGTGACCAACACCTGGCTCGACTGGCTGCCAGTGGCCGGCGCGTAACTCGTTGAGAACGCGCGATCGATCTGCTGGACAAGTCGGATCGTAGCCATGTCGTTCTGTGAGCCAAGGAGTTGAGTGTTATAGTTGTCTTCCTAAGACCGCTTGGCCTCCCGACTTAGAATAAGGCAGGTTTGCCAGATTCCTGGCCTGATTGATCAGCACCTGCGCCTCGTTCTGCAACGAGGTGATCTGATTATTGATCTGCTGGAGCTCCCGCGCGGCCGTCAGGACGTTCTGAACGTAGTTGCTGGGATCAAAGACGATCAGTGCCCGTGCGGGTACCGAGGCGCCAAGTACCACCGCAAAGGTGCCAGCGGCTGCCAATAGGCCAAGAGGTCTCATAGCGATTTCTCCAGATTGATGAGATTGGGGATCAGATCTGTCGCCCATGCGACGCCACGGTGCTGGAGCCAGGCCGGCACGAAGCCGTCGGGTCCATGTTCGGCGATGAGCTGCGCGATGGCAGCCTGGTCTGTCTTGGAAGAGGCTGCGGTGAAGGCGAGCGCAACCTCCCCAAGACCGAGTTCGAACATCCGGTTGCCCCGACGCGACTGGCAATAGTAGTCGCGCTTTGGCGTTGCCCGGCTCAGAAGCTCGATCTGGCGGTCATTGAGGCCGAAGCGGCGATAGATGGCGGTGATCTGCGGCTCGATCGCCCGTTCATTCGGCAGCAACAGGCGCGTTGGGCAGCTTTCGATGATCGCCGGCGCGATCGCGGAACCATCGATGTCCGAGAGCGACTGGGTGGCGAAGACGACGGACGCGTTCTTCTTCCGGAGCGTCTTCAGCCATTCGCGAAGTTGGCCGGCAAAGTCCTCGTCGTCGAGGGCAAGCCAACCTTCATCGACAATCAGGAGTGTCGGCCGGCCATCGAGACGATCACCAATACGATGGAAGAGGTACGCCAGCACAGACGGCGCTGCAGTCGTTCCGATCAAACCTTCGGTCTCAAACGCCTGGACCGAGGCTTCGCCAAGGCGCTCGAATTCGGCATCAAGCAGGCGACCGGAGGGACCACCCAGACAATAAGGTTGCAGGGCACGTTTCAAAGAGTTCGATTGGAGCAGGACCGACAGGCCCGTCATGGTGCGCTCCTCCCTCGGCGCCGAAGCGAGAGATGTCAGCGCCGACCACAGGTGATCCTTGACCTCCGGGGTGATCTCGACCTTTTCCCGTGCCAGGATCGCGCCGATCCATTCCGTCGCCCATCCGCGCTCGGAAGGATCATCAATCCAGGCCAGCGGCTGCAGGGCGACGGGTTGTTCACTTCCGTCAGACAATGCGCCGCCGAGATCATGCCAATCACCGCCCATGGCGAGGGCGGCCGCGCGAATCGAACTACCGAAATCGAACGCAAAGATTTGAGAGTTCGGGTAACGGCGGAACTGCAGCGCCATCAGCGCGAGCAGCACTGACTTGCCAGCGCCTGTCGGCCCCACCACAAGGGTATGACCGACGTCGCCGACGTGGAGCGAGAATCGGAACGGCGTTGATCCCTCGGTCTTGCCGAACAAAAGCGGCGGACCCTTGAAGTGCAGATCCCTCGCCTCGCCCGCCCACACAGCCGACATCGGAATCATGTGAGCGAGGTTGAGGGTCGATACAGGTGGCTGCCGCACGTTCGCATAGACATGCCCCGGCAGACTGCCGAGCCAGGCTTCGACGGCGTTCACCGTCTCGATCATGCAGGTGAAATCGCGGCCCTGAATGACTTTCTCGACCAGCCGCAGCTTTTCGTCGGCAGCATTGGGATCGCGGTCCCAGACCGTAATGGTTGCTGTGACAAAGGCTTGTCCGATCTGATCCGACCCCAGTTCCTGCAACGCCGCGTCGGCGTCGATCGCCTTGTTGTGAGCGTCGGTATCGAGCAGCGTCGACGGCTCGTTGGTCATGACCTCCTTAAGGATGGTGCCGATGGACTTTCGCTTGGCGAACCACTGGCGACGAATCCTGGTCAGAAGCTTGGTGGCGTCGCTCTTGTCGAGCATGATCGCGCGCGTCGACCAGCGATATGAGAATGCCAGACGATTCAGGTCGTCCAGGATTCCCGGGGTCGTCGCGCCCGGAAAGCCGACAATCGTCAGAACCCGAATATTGGCTGCCCCCAACATCGGCTCAAGCCCACCGGTCAGCGGCTGGTCCGCCAACAGCGCATCGATGTACATGGGAATTTCGGGCACGCGAACGCGATGACGCTTGGTCGAAATCGTCGAGTGCAGGTAGGTCAGCGTGTCCTGATCATCGAGCCAAGCGCATTCCGGCATGAACCCTTCAACGAGCTGAAGCACGCGGTTGGTTTGATCGACAAACCCGCGGAGCATCTCGCGAGCGTCGCCCCCAACGGTCCGATCGCGCCCCTCATAGAGCAGTCGCTCCGCCCTGGCCGCTCCCTCCTCTGGCGGCAGATAGAGGAAGGTCAGGAAATAGCTGGACTCGTAGTGCGCACCCGCCTCCTCGAATTGTGCCCTGCGCTCGGCGTCGACCAGCGCAGACGCGACATCCGGAAAAGTGTTCGGTGGGTATGCCCCCGCAAAATGGCGCTGCGCCTCCACGAATACGGCCCAGCCCGATCCCAGGCGACGCAAGGCATTGTTCAAACGGCCGGCGACGGCGACAAGTTCGGCCGGCACCGCGCTGTCGAGATCGGGGCCGCGGAATTTCGCCGTCCGTTGGAACGAACCGTCCTTGTTCAGGATGATCCCCTCGTCGGCTAGCGCTGCCCAAGGCAGGAAGTCGGCAAGGCGAGCGTCGGAACGGCGATATTCGGCAAGATTCATCATAACCGGGCGCTCAAGTGTTGAGATGGCTGGGAATGCGCAGATGTCGGCGCACCACATCGACAAAAGCGGGATCACGCTTGGCGGCCCACACGGCAGCCATGTGCCCGATTAACCAGAGGACAAGACCCGCGATCCAGAGCCGCAGTCCGAGTCCAAGGGCTGCCGCAAGCGTGCCGTTGACGATCGCGACCGATCGCGGCGCGCCGCCCATCAGGATTGGCTCAGTGAGCGCGCGGTGAACAGGCACGACAAAACCTGCAACCTGATCGTCCATCAGATCACCACGCCGCCGCCGAAGGAGAAGAACGACAGGAAGAAACTCGAGGCGGCAAACGCGATCGACAGACCGAACACGATCTGGATCAGCCTGCGGAAACCACCTGACGAATCCCCAAACGCGAGCGTGAGTCCGGTCACAACGATGATGATGACGGCGATGATCTTGGCGACCGGTCCTTCCACCGACTGCAGGATCTGATTGAGCGGCTGCTCCCACGGCATGTTCGAACCGGCAGCCCATGCCGGCGCCGACGCCAAAAGAACCATGCCGGAGGCGGCGAGTAGAGCGGCGTCTCGAAGAGCTCGAAATTGCTGACGCATGTCAGTCTCCTGCTGATGAAATGTTGTAGTCGCCGGCGGCACCAAGCCCGGTTACGACGGCGAGCTCGGCGAGCCGACGGTCAGCACCGCGCCCCGCGAGCACGGCAACGAGGTTGATCGTCTCTGCAATCAGCGCACGCGGAACCGTGATGACGGCTTCCTGGATGAGCTGCTCAAGCCGCCGCAGCGCACCGAGTGCGGTGCCCGCATGAATAGTGCCGATGCCACCGGGATGTCCGGTGCCCCAGGCCTTGAGCAGATCGAGTGCTTCGGCACCGCGGACCTCGCCAACCGGGATACGATCAGGACGCAGTCGCAGCGAGGAGCGCACAAGATCTGACATGGTCGCCACGCCATCTTTGGTCCGCAGCGCCACCAGATTGGGCGCCTTGCATTGCAGTTCGCGCGTGTCTTCAATCAGAACGACCCGATCGGAGCTCTTTGCCACCTCGGCCAGTAGGGCATTCGTCAACGTTGTCTTGCCGGTCGACGTCCCGCCCGCGACGAGAATGTTCTTCCGTGCGGCGACCGCGCTCCTCAGGAACTTGGCCTGCTCCGAGGTCATGATCTCCTTGGCGACGTAGTCGTCGAGCGTAAACACCGCGACGGCGGGCTTGCGGATAGCAAAGGCCGGAGCTGCCACGACCGGAGGCAAAAGACCCTCGAAACGTTCTCCGGTCCCAGGCAGTTCGGCCGAAACTCGCGGCGAACCGGAATGCACCTCCGCACCTACGTGATGCGCCACCAGGCGCACGATGCGCTCCCCGTCTGCCGGCGACAGCATCTCGCCAGTGTCAATCAGGCCACTCGACAACCGGTCGATCCACAGCCGCCCATCCGGATTGAGCATTACCTCGATGATCGCTTCGTCTTCGAGGTAGCCGGCAACCGCGGACCCAAGCGCGCTGCGCAGCATTCGCGCACCACGCGAACTCGCTTCCGATTGAATGGAATGGATTGCCACCGTTCGCCCCCACCGAATGAGGCCTCCAAAGAGGGCCCTCAGATGGGGATGATTAGAAAAGGCACCGATGGACTTGGCGCAACAAGCGCTTTCGGTAATCGTAGACTGGCGTAGAAAAAGATAGACTGAGAACTGAACTTTTAGGTCTACTCAATCGTATCGCTTCGCCGCGAGTTGCTGCTCACCACTCCGCGTCGTCATCTGCGGGCAGGAGGATGACCGAGTTCTCGTACAAGCCAGCTGAGTCGACAGCGGTGGAAACAATAGCTGGCATGAAGAAAGGAATTGATCTCATCCATGAAACAAAAGATCGGCGCCAGGGCAGCGCGAACCAAGCCAACGCTGCGATTTGCAGTGCTACGTTGAGACCGAACGCAACTTGATAAGCTTGGACGGTCCTATGGCCATCATTTATGGACCATTGTTCCAGGACCAGACCCGTCGCATATTGGGCCAGAAATGCCCAGCCAAAATGCAAGACGTTCAAGGCCCCATTAGCGCGACCGGCAAGTTCCGGCGGATAGTAATCCGCTATCACCGCGAAGCTGACCACGGTTGCCGTTCCGACTATCGCGAGAACTGACCAGGGCAAGATGGACGGCAAAGGCACGCGCAGAACCAAGGTTAGCTCCGCTGTGATAAACAGTATTGCGACCGCCGCTAATATTGTCTCGGCCCCGAGACCTCTTCGTTTAATGTAATGAACAATCGTACCGAATAGCCAGGCTCCGCCACTAAGTACAATCGACATTATGAACAGCTGTCCTACGAGGCTCGCACGATCGAGACCTTCTACGTCCATCAGCCATGGTGAGGCCCACAATCCCTGTAGAGACCACGCCGAACCAACGCACGCCGCCGACAGCGGGGCAATACGCCAGAAACGTTTATCGCCGAGAACCACGCTAAGGTTGGCGGACATTGACGGGGTCGAAGGGACAACAGCTCGCTCGGGGACCACGACATAGATGAGCATGGCCGTCGCACCGGTAGCGGCCGCCAGGACCTCAAAGAGTTGCCGCCAGCCCATCAAGGTGAGTAGATGCTCGGCGGGAGCCGTGGCGGTTACCGCCCCCAGTGATCCGAGCATCACCATGTAGCTATTAAGCAGGGCAGATCGTTCTCTGGGGAACCAAAGGATTATGGATTTCAGGCCCGCCGTCAAAGCCGCTGCCACGCCCAGCCCGATCATCGCGCGTGCGATCAAGAATGACAGGAAACCCGTGGATACCGCGAACAGTCCAGCGCCCATTGCTGCAAGCAAGAGCAGCGCACTCTGGACGCGACGCGGACCAAAGCGGTCCAGCAAAATGCCAACTGGGATCTGGACCGCCGCGAGAACAAGGAAATAGACCGACGTAAGCAACCCGAGGTCGGCCGTCCCAAGCCCGGTATCCGAACTGAGACGACTGGCAATTAAGGCGTTGATCGTCCGAAACAGATACGAAAGATAGTATCCAGCAGCGAACGGGAAAAATACGCGCCCAGTGAGACGCCATGCCACTGAAATTTGCATGCTGGCCCTTCTTGCTCCTCAGCTCATTCGAGCCGATAGCGCGTCCAGCTTTTCATGGGCTTTTCTAAATTGCTGCGATCGTGGGCTGGCGTAGAAAAAGAAGGACTGGCGAAATAGTTTATCTACATGGTTCGATCAGGTTTCTTCGGCCGGTTCCTGACGGCCGATATCTTCTGGAATCTCGCGCAGAAAGCTTTGCCCCTTTTGTAAGCGGCGCCCGAGTGCCTCGACAAATCCCTCAAACCGTTCCCGGCCCTTTGCCTGCGCTGCAGCCTGCGCATCGTTGGGTAGCGGCGGCGTGATGGTCAGCCAGAAACGGATGAACAGGGCCAAGGTCTCGGCGGTCAACCCGACGTCACGTTCCAGCCGCTGCATCTGGCGGGAAAGCCGATCCAGGCGGCGGGTAAACGCCGCCTCCCGCCTGTCCGCTCCGTCCGGCGACAGAAACGAAGCAACCGCCGCTTCCACAATCGCAGACCGGGAAAGCTTCTTGCGATCGGCGAGCTCCGAGATCTGTTTCAGCAGCTCTGGTGGGAAGTAGACGTTCATCCGGTCGCGCATATTGCCTCAGAGCTCCATACCGTCATTCGGGTCCAGGGCGACTTGACGGGCGACACCGCGCATCTGTTGGCGTATGAGCCGGGATTGACGGACCGCATCCTCGTCATCGTCTAGAACGACAGCAAATTCCTCTGCTGGTGTCGGTTCGGTCGACTCCTTGGCGATCGCGACGTGATCGGGGAGTTCGGGCTCACGACGGAGTCCGCTGTTCGCCGTGTCTTCCTCGGCTTCCGCAGCTTTGTCAGTTGGACCTGCCGTCGCCTTCAGCGATCCGAGCGCTGACCATCCGTCTGTTCGCAATGATCGGCCGGCCGTCGCCGGATCAGGCGGCGGCAAAACCCGCTCGGTGAACCGCCGATCCTCGTAGTAGCGGACCTTCTTCGCCCGGATCGGCGGCGTACCCGCCACCATGACGATCTCGTCCATCGGCGGAAGTTGCATGATTTCCCCCGGGGTCAAGAGCGGCCTTGCTGTCTCCTGGCGGGAGACCATCAGGTGCCCCAGCCATGGGTTCAACCTATGACCGGCATAGTTCTTCATCGCTCTCATTTCGGTCGCCGTACCGAGCGCGTCGGACACACGCTTCGCTGTCCGCTCGTCATTGGTCGCGAAGCTGACTCGGACGTGGCAATTGTCGAGGATGGCGTTGTTTGGCCCGTAGGCCTTCTCGATCTGATTGAGCGATTGCGCGATCAAGAAACTCTTGATGCCGTACCCCGCCATGAAGGCAAGCGCGGACTCGAAAAAATCGAGGCGCCCGAGTGCGGGGAACTCGTCGAGCATCATCAGAACGCGATGCCGTCGGTCGCGGGCGTGCAGATCCTCGGTCAGGCGCCGGCCAATCTGGTTCAGCACCAGGCGGATCAACGGCTTGGTCCGCGAGATGTCAGACGGCGGCACCACGAGGTAGAGCGTCGTCGGATTCTGATCGGCGATCAGGTCGGCGATCCGCCAATCGCACCGGCACGTCACCCGGGCCACTACGGGATCGCGGTAGAGCCCGAGGAATGACATCGCGGTAGACAGGACGCCGGATCGCTCGTTCTCGGATTTGTTGAGGAGCTCGCGGGCGGTCGAAGCGACCACAGGATGGGCCCCCTGCTCGCCAAGATGCGCAGTGGTCATCATCGTTTTCAGCGTCGCCTCGATCGGCCGCTTCGGGTCGGACAGAAAGACGGCGACGCCAGCTAAGGTCTTGTCCGCCTCGGCGTAAAGGACGTGGAGGATGGCACCGACCAGGAGCGAATGACTGGTCTTCTCCCAATGGTTGCGCTTATCGAGCGAGCCTTCGGGGTCGACCAGAACATCGGCCACGTTCTGGACGTCGCGAACCTCCCATTCACCGCGCCTCACTTCGAGAAGCGGATTGTAAGCTGAGGACTTTGGGTTGGTCGGATCGAACAACAGGACGCGTCCATGCCGCGAGCGGAAGCCCGCGGTCAGTTGCCAGTTCTCGCCCTTGATGTCGTGAACGATGGCCGAGCCGGGCCAGACCAGCAACGAAGGAACGACAAGACCGACGCCCTTGCCGGAGCGGGTTGGTGCAAAGCACAAGACGTGCTCCGGTCCGTCATGGCGGAGGTAGTCGCGGTCGAGCTTGCCCAGCACCACACCATCCGGACCAAGAAGTCCGGCCGCTCGAACCTCCTCCAGACCAGCCCAGCGCGCCGAACCATAGGTCTCGACGTTCTTGGCTTCACGCGCGCGCCAGACTGACATACCGATCGCTGCCGCGATCGAAATGAAGGTTCCCGACGCCGCGATGAACGCACCCTCAACGAAGACCTGCGGCGCATACGCATCGTAGACGAACCACCACCAGAAGAAGACTGGCGGATAATAGATCTTGAAGCCTGACAGTTCGAACCAGGGGCGCCCAAGCTCCGGTTGCCAGGCGAGCCGCCAAGCCGTCCACTCAGTTGCTCCCCAGATGGCCAGCAAAACGATCAGGCCGACAACGATCACTTGCCCCCAGAGAATCTTGGTTCCGGACATCCCGAACGCCCTTCCGTAACTGATTGGAGAGATTGCTAGAGGCCGAGGTCGCGCTTCCGACCAAAGCCCCACTCGATGCCACCGCCGTCCTTCACGACGCCGGTGACGTGTTGGCCGAGCCTCTTTTCGAGGTCGCGCGACCAGGGCACGAGCTGGAAGCCGAGCCCATTATCGATCATGGCGAAACGTCCCGAGGTGAGCGTCAGCCGCTGGCGATACGTGCCTGCCACATGCTCCCCGGACGAGGCCTTCACATGAGGCAGGCCGGCGTCGGCCGAGACCTTTGCTGCTACCTCGTCCAGTTCGCGTCGGCGCAGCGTGTTCAGGAGGTCGCGCTGCAGGATGATGCGTTGGCCCTGCCGCCGCGCCAGGCCCTCCTGGATCAAATGCTCGGTACGGGCTTCCATGGCGTCACGGGTCTCGCGGCCGAATCCTCCCATGGCGAGCGGCATGGGGTCACGCTCGACCAGCCGGTGGTCGAGCCAGGTTGCCCCCTTCGCGGTGACCTGCTCACCAAGACCGAGATCAGAACGGGTCGCGAGCACCACGGTGGGATGGGGATCGCCGGCTTGACCGAAGCGTCGGACTTCGACGATGCCGCCGACCGGCGGTGCGTGGTCGAAAGCCTCGAGCCCCCGGAAGCGCACGTGGTGCGCGCGCCCGTCTGTTCCGTCGATCAGGGCATAGGCCTCGCCAGTCAGTTCGTCGTGCAATCCACGGTCAACCAGCTGTCCGATAATCTGGGACGTCGGCTGTCCGCTTTCGATGACGTAGTCGGCAACGCCACGCGCTTCCCCACGCTCGGTGAAAACGCGGTGCATGGTCTTGATGATGTCGCCGCGCATGCCGAGGTCGCGCAAGGTACGCTCGGCCTCGAGGCCGACCATCCATTCCCCTGGTGCGGCGGAGGCGGCAAGCCCCATCTTCTGCAGGTGTTGAAGGCGACCGACCATCAGGCGCCGGATCTCGCGATCGGACTTGCCGGGATTCTCTGGGCGAAGATCGATAGTGCCGGTCTCATCGGCTGCCAGCCGGATCTCCCGGTCGAGCCGCGTCCATCGTTCCGCCGTGACTTCCCTCTCCAGCGAGTTGCGGACCTCGTGCTCCGGTTTTGGCCCCAGTTCGATGGCGACCAGTTCCTCGGCGCGTGAGCGCAGGCCCTGGCTGATGTAGTCGCGGGAGATCACGAGGTCCACCCCTTCCTCATCTACGCCCCGAACGAGAAGATGGACGTGAGGGTTTTCAGTATTCCAATGGTCGACGGCCACCCAGTCGAGCCGCGTGCCGAGATCGGTCTCCATCTGCCTGGCGAGATCGCGGGCAAAGGCCTTCAGGTCGGTCATATCGCCGGCATCCTCTGGCGAGACGATGAACCTGAAATGATGGCGGTCGTCCTTGCACCGTTCTGCGAAAGCCGCGCCGTCAGCACGATCGCTGCCGGCATCAAACATCTCGGCCCGCTCACCGCTCCGGGTCGCACCGTCGCGTTTCAGATAAGAGAGATGGGCGGTCAGTGGCGCCGAACGGAAGGCACGCCCTTTGTGACGAACCACGCGCGCCTTCACCACGACGCGCCGGGTCGGGCTGAACAATCTAGCGCGACTAAAGGCGAGCCGGCCGCGGCCAAACGTCGAGCGCCCATAGGCCACGGAGCGTCTGCCAGCCGCAGCCTGCCCCGAGCTGTGACCGGCTTTCTTCGCGGCACGTAGCACCTGGTTGATGAAGCTCTTTTGCTTCGGCGCACGGGTACTGCGGATGCGCCCAGGCCGAATGCGCAGGTCACTGTCGCGCACGCTCACGGAAGGGCCTCCCAACGATCAAAAGCGCCTACAGTGCCGAAAACGCCTTTGATTGCATTCGTCAAAATGCAAGGCGCGGCACGCGCCCCGACCGACCGGCACGCCGGAACCCAAGCCATGTCAATGGCTTGCGGTTCGGCCGGCGAGGCCCTTTTATCTCGCCGTCCAGCTGTCGTGCTTGTGCGCTCTCCTCGCTCTTTCGCCAATTGCTCGCTGTTGCACGCCATGGCTTGCGAACCTGCCGATATGGTCATTGCGATCCTCCCGCCTTCGACCCAGGGACGAACACACCAATAGGCCGGGGGACCATGGGCGAGACATCGTGCACCGAGATTGCAGCCTTGGCGCCGCTCGAAGGCATGAGCTCTGCCGATCGATCGCGCATTCTCGTCAGATCAACCCATGCGACGAACAACGTTTCAGCCGTCGATGGACGCCTGCCGGCGGTCCTCGCCGCAGGCAATTCGATGCCAAGCAGAGTTGCAAGCTTTGCCACATACGCTTGCGTCTCGGCTGGCAAAGCGTCGCCCGCAAGAAGCGCTTCATAGCGAGATGGTCCCGCGTTGTACGCCGCAAACATACCGGGCGAGCCATAGCGATCGAGCAATTCACGCAGATACGCAGCCCCAGCCAGAATGTTGTCGTGTGGATCGTAAGGATTGCTGCCTAGACTATAGCGCTTGCGAAATTCCCCCCAGGTCGCCGGCATGATTTGCATCAGGCCAATTGCGCCCTTGGGCGATCTGGCATGCACGTCTCCCGCGCTTTCGACGCTCAGCACCGAACGTATCCATGCTGACGGGATCGCAAAGCGTTGTGCGGCTTCGTCGATGAAGCCCGCGAACGGGTGTGTGCCCTGACGGATCGCCGGAAATGCGATCGGCCCGTCCTCAGCTGAAGCAGCATTGCCCGATGCGGTCAGAAGGAGCACCAGGGGCACCACACGCGCGACGGATCGAGCCAAGCAGGCCACCGTGCTCGCGCCCGTCCAGGGTAAAGCTGCTTCGTGCCGGCCGCTCGGCCGGCCTTGACCACCCCTGCGCGCGTCGACCTTGATGTCGATCGGAACGGGGGAATGGTCCCGCAATGGACCGAACAAAGGAATGGCGGCGAGGTGAACACGTGGAACACGCACGCTCATTCCTCCCGCATCCAGACTGGGAACGCACGTCCGATTACGGCGGAAGCCGGGATAAATCCAAAATATCGACCGTCCAGGGAGTCGCTGGACTGCCAGTTCATCAGAAAGAGTTCGTCTTTGCCGACGACGCGACAGCCCTGCCATTTCGGCAGCGGCCGGCCGCGTCCGTCGCGATCGCGGGCCTCGCCGACTGTAATGTCATCAACCGAAATCGTGAGGCCGGATCTGCAGACAGTCTGTCCGGGCAGCGCGAGCACCCGTTTAAGCATTGGGACGCCGATGGGCAGATAGCCGTTAAGGTCGAGGAAGGTCGCAAGCGGCTCTGGCGGCTGAACGGCGACCAGTTCGGTAACCTGGAAGCCCGTTGCCGGTCGTAAACGATAAAGACCGGTTGGCACGCTCGTCGATGCATTCCAGATGTAGAGGGGAAGCGGCTCCAGAGCGATAGTCCCGACCAGCGCAGCGGCGACCCCAAACGTCGTTGTCAACGTCATCATGCGGCGTCTCATCGCGTCACTCTCCGGCGATGGAGCCACGCTTGGTGGCGGGTTTTCGTGTAGGGACGCGGGTTTTCATTGACGGATAGGCGGTTGTGGACGTGATGCCAGTGATCTGGAGCGACGTCGGCGGGATCGATGCTGAGCGCCTCGACTGCGTCGATCATCTGCAGCACGCGTTCGACCTTTGGCCAGCCGGAGAGCCGCAGCAAAATTTCTCCGCCGGGCTTCACATAGGGCACAGTCGAGCAGCGTTGTCCCGGCGCGACCGAGCGCAAGATGTCGATCCGCGAAATGATCGTACCGAAGTCGTTGGAGGTCCAACGGACAAATGCAAAGATGCTGTCAGGCGCGAATGATAGGACGCGCCGATGACGATCAATCTTCCGTTCCTCGACGATACGACCGAACCGAATGCGGTTTTCGATTCGCTTTTCGAGCCACAGCAGTTCCACTTCGGTGAGATCGCTCATGCTGCCGCTCCCCGACGCTCGAGCTGGGAGCCGTATGCTTTGAGTGTCGTTAAGCACGCGTGACGCTCCTGAAGGTTAGCAGGACTGGCGCCGTGACGTTGCCAGTCACCTCTCATGCAAGTCGTGGTCTGATCCGCTACACGGAATCCGGAGCATTTTCGGGTAATCGGGGTACTGACTTGTGCCCCCTCGCCGGCCGCATTGCGGCGACGACGCCTCACAATGATTCGCGAACGGAACGCGCGGCGCGCGACGCCGATCGACGGAGAAAGCGAACGGCGGACTTCTATCCAGGTCCTGACGCCTCGCTGGAGGCGACGAACATTTGCGTGGTGGATGGTAACGGCAAGCTCGTCCGGGGGACGACACTTGAGAGGGCCCCTGACGCAATCGAGCTGGTCCTGGCAGAGTGAGGAATCCACCTCAAGCGCGTCGACCTGGAAGCGTTCTCGTACAGCGCATGGCTGTTCACGGCGCTCGTCCAAAGGCGCCTCCCCGCGCTTTGCATCGAGACGCGCCATGCCGAGGCGGCGCTGAACGCGACCTACCGGAACGACACCAAAGATATTGCGCAGATGATGCGGACCGGCTGGTTCCGCGCAGTCCACGTCAGGCCGGAGAGCGTGCAAACGTTGCGGGCGCTGCGGGTCGGGCGGACGGCGCTGCTCTGCAAGCTGCTGGATATGGTGAACGCGATCCGCGACTCGTTGCGCACGTTCGGGCTCAAGGTCGGCGACGTATCGGCAGGCCGCCTTGAAGCCATCAAGCATTGCGCTTGTTAGCCTGACCGCCCATTCTCCTGATTCCGGCATGTGGTGGCTTTGGTGCCAACCACGTATGTCGCCGAGTTCTCCTCGACGAGCGAGCTGCCGCAAGGGAACACAAGGAATGTAATACGGTGACGCCGACCTTGGTGATCGCGCGGTATTACGTGCGACCGCATCTGTAGGTTCGAGAAACGAGTTGCATTGCAGGAAAGCGTGGCGCGTGGGAGAGCAAGTGCAAGAGGCATCGCTGCCGGCGTGGCCAGCTTGTTCAAAAAAAGTTGGGGTTAGTAGGTTAGTGAAGTGAGCGCGGTCGTAAAGCGCGGAGAAGCAAGCAATTAAGCTCAATTTCGGACCTCGACCGCAGGAGGATTGGGTTCCCGAGGGCACGAGGGTAGCGGTCCTCGATAGCACGAGTTGATTCACAGATTGTTCTCCGAATTTGGAATGAGACCGCGCATGCGCAGGCACGCCGTGAAGGGACCACCAAGCTTCGGTACGAAGTTCAACCGCTCGGTACCGTTCGGATTGCGCGTGAGCACAAGCTGATAGCCGGGAAATGTCTGGCGTTGGACGATCTGCCATACGGCGTCGGCAAAGTGCTTGAGCTCCAAGAGAATGCCGGACTTGGCATGGAAATCCACAAAGGTCGGGAAGCTCGAGCCGCCGTGGTGGCGCCCACTGTGCTTGCGCACGAGCGAGTAAAGGCGATGGTCGAGTCCGCCTGTCAGGTTGAAATAGGGTGCGACCGATCGTCAGCACGAGCCCGTGATCAACCACACCCGTATAGAACCAATCAGGCAGGATCAGCTCGAGACCGACGCGAATTACGATCGTGCCGGCACAGAAATCGATTGGAACGATGCGATTTGTCTTTGCGCGTGAGAAGAAAGGATAAGCCACGAGATCCTGCGCATCGCGCGGCGCGAGATTGGTAGGATGGGCGCGAAACGGGGCAAGCTGCTCGCGCTCTGAACGGCGGCGGTGCGCCGAGGATTTGCTAACGGACATTGCTTAGCGCCGCTCTTTACCTGCATAAGGAATTGGCGCATGCCGTTTTGCGGGCAGTACGGTGCCGGTACCGGGATCGGAAGTCGATTTCTTCTTGCCCAGTTCGGCCCAGGCTGTCAGGTCAGCTACCGAGTAGACCACACGCCCACCGATCTTGTGATATTCCGGGCCAGTTCCGTACGTTCGATGTTTCTCCAAAGTGCGGCCGGACAAACTCAAAAAGCGCGCGGCTTCGGACGTTCGTAGGTAACGCGGCGTCTTACCCGCGTTCGGATCGGACATTTGAAAAGCTCCGTGATCGTCTGGAGCGCGAACGAGGTTCGCCGCGCGTCGACGGCCACCATCGCGGAGTAGCAGCGCTTAGGGGGATGCCGAAGATGACGGAGTGATTTTCGATACCCCTACGGAAGGCCTATTCGTCCTCGCGCCCGGGCCACAGAAGCTTGCGATAGAAGCCGCCCACCAGCGATTGCGCGGGCGAGCGCGCGGATAGCAGAGCTCGGGCGCTTGCCCCTTCTATTTGGACGATTGATCCCAAGCTTGAGCTTTTCGCGCGGCCGTTCATCGTGCGCCAGAGTAACTGGACTACATATGCCCGTTAGTCGCCATCAAACGTCAACTCGGCTGCGTATGACGAACCGACTACCGGCGGCTCCCTGGACCAGATGCGGTGCTCCACCGAATCGACGCGCAGAACCGCAGTCCACTCATTGGGCGCGACGCACCTGCCCGGCCGCAAGATCGAACCGTAGCCGAGACGCTGAACTTGCGAGAAATGCGGCCGCTGCGATCAAGATCGGCCGCGCTCATAGCGTCGCCGGAGCCGGTAGGGTCGTTCGACAACAATAGGAACGATCGCTCGGCTCAGCTCCCGTATAGCGCTGGATTCAAGGAGATCATGGCTGAAAATCCGCGTCGGAAATACGACGATCTACTTATTACGCAGGAGGAGCGAGCGGGTTTAAGCCGCCCAAGCACTGCAATCTCTCAGCAAGCACTGCCGTGCTCGGACAGATTGCTGAAGCGTCGGGATCGAACCGGGGGCCTGCTCAAGAGCGCCGCGCGGCCTGGCAATCGTAAGCCGCCTCAGTCCAGTTGCGAAGCGCCCCGCCAGGTGGCGGGGCGCAGCACTCGGCTCAACTCACTCGCCGTTCTTGCGCGGCCGCGACCACAGCAGCGTGTAGCCCTCGCCGCCTTCGTCGTCGAACAGGTTCGCGTAGATCGGTGCGTTGAAGGAGGGATCGTCGAGCTTGAGCGAGAGGTAATCGCGGCCCTCTTCGGAGCGCTTCGACCAGGCGGCGCCGATCTCAGCCCGGCCCACATAGATGCGGTGGCTCGGAGCGTTGTCGTTGGAGCGGTTGGTCTCGGCGACGATACGGACGCCCCTGGCTTGCAGACTCAGGGTGACGATCTCGCCCTGGAAATCGTTGCCGACCTTCTTGAAAGAACCGATGTTAGCCATGTCACTTCTCCTGTTGTGTTTCGAGCCCGCGACCACCGCGGCCTCGATGGCGATCTAAAGGCCGAAGACGATCGGCGACGCACCCCTCGCGGGCCGGAGCGCAGCGGAGGACGCCGTTGTGGCGACTTTCTTGCCTCGCGAGGAATGGGCTTTAGCCCAGGGGAAGAAAGTCGCATCAACGGCGTTGCGGCTCAGACGATCGAGGCGAAGCCGGTCTTCGGCCAGATCAAGCCATCAAGGAGGCCACGTGCGTCCGCGTGCTGAACCGCAATCTCAAGGAGAAGACTGGCGAATCTCGGTCGAGCTGCACAAGATGTCGGAAGGATTCAGCGAAGAGAAAGAAACAATCTGCCGCGAAGGGCGGTATCGTCCACGAAAGAACCATCGATAGCGACGCCACGCGCCGCCGCGACCACGTGGGCCGGGCGGGGATCGCCAGCCTGGTCGAAGCGCTCCGAAGAGAGCCGCGATTACCTCTCGCTCTAGGTCCCTTGACCCACATTCAATATGCCGATCCAGGCGAACCCGTTCGACGAGGACGCTGACGAAGGATCATCCCTCGTGCGTGGCGGCCGCAAGAACGGTTGAGACGGGTTGCTCCACCAGCCTAGCCGGCTCGAACAGGCGGGCCTCTGCGAGCAAGAACCGTCAAGCGCGTCCACCTCGTGCCGCCAATGCAAAACGCGCCCAAGCAGGCGAAGGCCTCACGCCAGGCCAGCGACGGCACCGCGATCTGGGACAGGGCGAACACCACATTGTAGCCGGCGATGGCAGCTGGAACGGCGAATATGGTCGCAATCACGAGGCGCAGAGCCAGCGATCGGGTAACGGCGAAGGCGACCTCACCGGCGGCAAGTGTCAGCGCGCCGGCCACACTTCCGACGAGCAGCGCGCCGATGACGCCGGCGCCACCGTGGAACGCTATCATCCCGCAAATGAGTGCGACGAAAAACGGCAAGGCATGCACTGCCAGCACGAACATCGCCCAGCAGAACAAGCCGATGCCGAGCGCATTGAGAACAAGCCCAAGGGCGGGCATGGTGGCGGCTCCATTTGCATGGGTTTGCAAGTCGCGCCTTCCACCACCACCACAGCGCAACTTCGGATATAAAGTCTGAACGAGGCGGAGTTGCGGCGCGCACAACTCCGCTTTGATGGTAGGAGACAAGAAGACGGCGCTCACGCGCCGCCGAACCTCCAAACGGGGATGCCGAAACGCTTCGCCTTGTCGGCGAGATTGTCCTGGATCCCTGTACCCGGAAAGTGCATGACGCCGATCGGCAACAGTTCGAGCATGGCGTCATTGCGCTTGAAGGGTGCCGCCTTGGCGTGCTTCGTCCAGTCGGGCTTGAAAGCGATCTGGGGCACCTTGCGGGTGGTCGCCCATTTGGAGGCGATCAGTTCGGCCCCTTTGGGCGAGCCGCCATGGACCAGGACCATGTCAGGATGCTTGGCATGAACCTTGTCGAGGCGATCCCAGATGAGGCGATGGTCGTTGAAGTCGAGCCCGCCGGTGAGCGCGATCTTCACTCCCTTCGGCAACATGACCTCGGTTTCGGAACGACGCTTGGCGGCGATGAAGTCGCGGGAGTCGATCATCGCTGCGGTGAGCGTGCGGTGGTTGACCAGCGAGCCCGACCGAGGACGCCAGGATGAACCGGTGTGGACTTCAAATCGTTCGATCGCCTGGTCGCGGAAGAGTTCGAAGCAATTTCGGCGCTCGATCAGCGTGACGCCCTCACCGGTCAGGCGCTCGAGCTCAACCGATCGGACCTCGGACCCGTTCTGCTCTCGCTGGCTCTTGTGCTGCGCTTGTTCATTGTCGTCGAGCTGGCGTTCGATGCGGTCGACGGCACGATGAAACAGGTTGACAGTCGACCAAAGGAGATCGTCGAGGTCCGGCTCAAGCCGCGTATCGCTCAGAGTGGCAACCAAGGCGTCAAACAGATCGATGACGGCGCCGGCGATCATCTTGCCCTCGGGAAGAGGTCTTGGATCTGGCTGGTCGTCGAAGGGACGATAGCCGAAGAGTTGCAATTCGCTCAGGACGTGGTCGGTCGGAGACTGTGCCGGTTCAATGTCGTCATGGTCGGTCATGGGAAGAGGTCCTTTGCCGGATTGGCCGCGCCCATCGCGGCCTTCGTGGCGATCACTCAGACGGCGGGCGGAACGGGCCGGCACCCGTAGGCGGCTCGTCCGCCCAAGCCCGGCAGGGCGTAGGCGGAAGCGTCAGGGCCGAAGCGGCAGCGGAGGATGGCGGAGGCCGGCTATTTTGCTTCGCGATGCAAAGCGCGCTGATCGGATCACTGGCGTGCCTCCCATCGCCCGCGCGCGGCGGAAAATAGCCGGACGCAGCCATTGCCGGCCCGGACCGCTTGCCGTCCGATCGCCCTCTAGAAGGCCGTGGTCGCGTGCTCTTCCGGCATTGGCCTAATCTACGACCGACCCATCGCGGTCGATGATAGCGCTTACTCCGCTCCCAGCGTGGGCGAACGGAGGAAGCGGTCGACGTCTTCCGGTGCGAGTTGAAGCCGCAACACTGCTCGGAGGGCCTCACGGCCGAAGATGTGCAGATCTTCATTGAAGTCGCCCGTCCGAGGCGACAGTGCGATCGCTTCAACGCCGGCGTCTTCCGCGCGCTGGGTGAGGATAGCCTGTACGGCATCTCCGGCGGCATCGGCGTCGCGGGCGATGTAGAGGCGACGTAGCCCGGACGGCAGCAACATGGCCGAAAGGTGATTGGCCGACAGCGCAGCGGTCATCGGCAAGGTCGGCAGTACGTAACGCAGCGACAGCATGGTCTCGATGCCTTCGCCCGCAGCGAGCACGTCGTCCACCCGGCCGAAACGCACGGCATTGCCGAGCAGGTCGCCCATCGCCCGTCGTGGCGTGTCGATCGGAGCTTTGCCGAGCCGCACGCGGTCAAAGCCGTCTGGATCGAGCCATGTGCGATGCACGCCGGAGATCCGTCCATCGAGATCCGTGACGCGGGCTATCATCGCTGGCCATGTTTCGGTCGGCAAATGGTCGTCCGGTCGATAATAACAGCGTGGGTGGAAGCGCAAACTGTCGCCATGGTGGATGCGGGCTATTCCGCGACGCTGCAAATAGGCTTCGACCATTGTACCGTCGATCGGGCTGGACATGGCAAAGAGGCGACGGGCGGCTTCCTGCGACCCGGCCGGCACTGCTGGATCCACGAGTTCTGGGGGAGGTTGTCGCTCGGAACGAGGTAGCATCAGAAAGCGTCTCGCCTCCCCAGTCACTTCGCGAAAGTCGCGCAAGGCCAGACTTTCGCGGATGATGTCGAGGAGGTCACCATGTTCTCCGGTCGCGGCATCGGTCCACTTACCGGCGGGACCTTTCGGCGACTGCTGCAGCCGTACGAACAACGAACGGCCCGGCGCGTTGTGGACGTCGCCGACCACCCAATACCGTCCCACCCGCTTGCCATTGGAGAGATAGTGCCTGCATACCGCCTCGGCCTCTCGCGCGAGGCGGCGTGCCAATTCAGAGGCATCGCGCGGCATCACGCGGCCTCCCGCTCACTGATGCGCGCAACCGGATAGCTGTCGAGCACCTTCGACAGGATCTCGACGCCGCTTGCGTCCGCGGGCACGAACATCCGCAGCTTCCAGGAGATGATCTCGCCAAAGAGCCCATAAGCCCGCAGACGATCGCGCATGGTGTCGTTGAATCCCGACAGCTCGATGCGGGCTGCGCCCATCACCCGCACACGGCAAAGCTTCAGCCCCTCCGCGAGATCGAGGACGATCCGTCCCTCCATCAGCGCGGCAAAGGCGGCGTCCCGCACCATCGAGGGCGCATCAGCGGCAAGGACGTTCGCGACCCAGGCGGCGGAGACCTTGCGGCCGATGATGCGTTCGCCCGCATCGGTCTGGAGACGATAGACGCGGGTCGATTCGTTCGGCAGCCGCTTCCAGATGGGTAGTAGCAAGCCCGCCACGATGTGGATCGTACTTTCCGTGAACTCCGGTACCTCGGCGAGTTCCATAAGCCAGGCGGCGGCAAAGCGTTCCCGATCCGCTTCGGCCCAATGGCTTTCCGCCATCATGTCGAGGGCGACGCTGTGCTGCTCCATCGGCCGTACCAGGCGGATGCGCCGCTCGATCTCGCCATCGTCGAGCATGAAACTCGGGGCCGGAAGCTGCACGGCAGCACGGCCCGAGCGCTCATTGAGCAACAGGATCGCGTGATGGTCGGAACGGCGAGCCAGGGCGTCATCGAGACTGATGGGATGATTGCGCTGGCGCTGGACGATGGTGAGCAGCCGGGTCTCCGCACCAGTCCCGGGATGGGTGTAGATCGTCCGCCGGTCGGTGACGACAAAGCTCTCGGCGCGGAGCGTTTCCAGTCCAATGTCGTAGGTGCCGGAGCTAACCGCGCCCTCGATCCGAGCAGTCAAAAGCTGATCGAAGGCGGTGAACAGAATGTTCTGTAGGTCGATGGTGAGCGCCAGCAAGCGATTGAGGAACGTCGTGATCGGCGGCAGGTCGTCCCTCAGCCCATTGGCATCAGTCAGCTTCAGGCCGGTCGCATCCTCAAATCTCGCGAGCGAGCAGCCGTCGACCTTGCCTCGCACGAGCAGGACATAGAGTTGACGCAAGGCGTCACGGCCGTACTGGCTTTCGAGATTGTCCTCGGGCCGGAACAGGCCCTGCCCTCCGGTCTGGCGCTGACCGCGCGTGATGGCGCCCAGTGTGTCGAGCCGACGGGCAATGGTGCTGAGAAAACGTTTTTCGGCCTTTACATCGGTTGCGATGGGACGAAACAGCGGCGGCTGTGCCTGATTGGTCCGGTTGGTCCGGCCAAGCCCCTGGATCGCGGCATCGGCCTTCCAGCCGGGATCGAGCAGGTAATGGACCCGCAACCGTTGATTCCGGGCTGACAGGTCGGCGTGGTAGCTCCTTCCCGTACCGCCCGCGTCGGAGAACACGAGGATGCGCTTGACGTCGTCCATGAAGGCGGTGGTCTCCGCGAGGTTCGCCGAGCCAGCTCGGCTCTCGACCACCAAGCGGTCGTGCTTGCGAACGATGCGGCGCGAACGGCCGGTCACTTCTGCGACAAGTTCGGTCCCGAAACGCTGGATGACCTGATCCAACGCCCCGGGAACAGGCGGCAGCGAGGCGAGCTTTTCGATCAAGCGATTGCGGCGGGAGACGGCATCCCTGCTCTCAACCGGTTGACCATCGCGATAAACAGGCCGCGAGCAAAGATTACCCTCCGAGTCGGTGAAGGGTTCGTAAAGCTGGATCGGAAACGAATGGGCGAGATAGTCGAGCACATATTCGCGAGGCGTGATGTCGACCTGGACGTCGCCCCACTCCTCGGTCGGAATCTCGGCGAGCCGACGCTCCATCAGCGCTTCGCCCGTTGACACGATCTGAATCACGGCGGCATGGCCCGCGTCGAGATCACGCTCGATCGATCGGATCAGCGAAGGCGTCTTCATCGAGGTCAACAGATGCCCGAAGAAGCGCTGCTTGGCGCTTTCGAAGGCGGATCGCGCCGCAGATTTTGCCTGCGTGTTCAGCGTCCTGGTTTCGCCGGTGATGTTGGCGGCCCGCATCGCCGCATCGAGGTTGTTATGAATGACGCTGAACGCGCCAGCATAGGCATCGTAGATGCGAACCTGCTCCGGCGTCAGCTTGTGCTCGACCAGCTCGTACTCGACGCCCTCATAGGACAGCGAGCGGGCGGAGTAGAGACCGAGCGCTTTAAGATCACGCGCCAGCACCTCCATGGCCGCCACCCCGCCCTCCTCGATCGCCTCGACGAACTCGGCGCGCGTGCCGAACGGAAAGTCGGCGCCGCCCCAAAGGCCGAGGCGTTGGGCATAAGCAAGGTTGTGCACCGTGGTGGCGCCCGTCGCCGACACATAGACCACGCGAGCATTCGGCAAGGCGTGCTGGAGCCTCAGCCCGGCGCGCCCCTGCTGAGAGGCCGCCTGGTCGCCGCGCTCGCCTTTGCTCCCGACCGCATTCTGCATGGCGTGGCTCTCGTCGAAGACGATCACTCCGTCGAAGTCGGAGCCCAACCATTCGACGATCTGCCTGACGCGCGAAAGCTTCTCGCCACGCTCGTCGGTGCGTAGCGTGGCATAGGTGGTAAATAGGATGCCCTCCGAAAGCCGGATCGCCGTGCCCTGGCGAAACCGCGACAGGGGCGTAACCAGCAGGCGCTCCATGCCGAGCGCCGACCAGTCGCGCTGCGCATCCTCGATCAGCTTGTCGGATTTGCTGATCCACACCGCCCGGCGGCGGCCCTTGAGCCAATTGTCGAGCAGGATCCCGGCGACCTGCCGTCCCTTGCCCGCACCGGTGCCATCGCCCAAGAACCAGCCGCGACGGAAGCGGACCGCGTTCTGAGCGCCCTCGCAGGCGGCGGCCACGACATCAAATGTCGCGTCGACCGTCCAGAAGCCTGCCAGCAACTCGCTATGGGCTTCGCCAGCATAAATGACGCTCTCGAGCTGGGCGTCCGACAGAAGTCCATCTGTCACCACATGCGACGGCAGGTGCGGACGATAGGTCGGCTTCGGTGGCGCGACGGACGCCATCGCCGCGGACTGCACGAGTTCGGTCGGATGCGGGCACGATCCGGGAATAAGGATCGACTGCAACCCGTATGTCTCATAAAGGGCATCGGTCAGTCGGGCTTCTTCCGGCGGCGACCACTCGACTGTCCCGTAGTTGAGCTCCAGGCCTTCTGACGCCGCGCTTCCCGAGGTGGACGGTGAACACAGTGCAGCGGCGGCGCTCGATTTCGACTTGGCGGGATGACAACGGCTAAGGTCGACCGCCACCGACGCCGCGATGGGCAGCCTGGGAGGCACATGCTGGGTCACCCAGTCAAGCAAGGTCCCGACATGGCTCGCCATGCCCAATGAAGCTGAAAAAACCTTCGGATCAGCCGCCGGCAGCTTGTCGATCACAAGCAGCCTTGTGTCCGTTTGTGTTCCGTGCCTGGCGTAAAGGGCGCCGTCAATGGCGGCAGAAAATGCCACCCGCCCGCGTTCCTGGAGACGAACAAAGGCTTCCGTCCATGCCGGATTCTCCGGCGCGAGGCTCGCGCCAACGATCGCGACAAGACGCCCGCCGTCGCAAAGCCGTGCCAAGGCCGAGGTGATGTGCCGGAAGGCCGCGTCTGGCATCGGTCGTTCGACATTCGCCACCGCCGAGAACGGCGGGTTCATCAAGACGACGCTCGGGGCGACGCTTGCATCGAGATGGTCATCGATTTGGGCGGCGTCGAAGCGGGTGACTTTAAGATTGGCGAACAGATGATCGAGCAATGTCGCGCGCGCCTCGGCCAACTCGTTCAACACCAAGGCGCCGCCCGAAAGCTCGGCAAAGATAGCGAGCAAGCCTGTCCCCGCAGAGGGCTCGAGAACGCGATCGGCGGGCGTCACGCCCGCCGCCGTAGATGCAACAAAGCCGAGCGAAATCGGCGTCGAGAATTGTTGGAGTGCCTGGCTATGCTCGGAACGCCGCGTATGGGTCGGCAGACAGCTCGCGATCCTCGCGAGCATCGGCAGCATGGCGGCTGTCGAGCCAGCCCGGGCGCGCATGGCCGGTCCGAACTTGCGAAGGAATAGAACGGTCGCCGCCTCGCAGACGTCATAGGCGGTCTTCCAGTTCCAGGCGCCGGCGGCGTCCGAGCCGGCGAACGCCGCCGCCATGGCGCTGCGCAGGACGGCGGCATCGATGCGACGGCCGCGTTCGAGCTCGGACAGGAGATTCTGTGCGGCGCGGAGGGCGGCGGAGGTGAGACTTGCAGCGGCACGCATCGAGAGCGGCGCGGCGGCGGCGCCGCCGGCGAGAGATTCGGTCATGTCAGTGTCTTTCGGAGAGCGGGAATGGGGCGAGCCGGCTGGCGCTCTCTCTGGACCGTGCCGGCTCAAACCCGTCCCGGCCGCTCTCTGCCTCTCATGACCCGGCCGACCCTCACGGCTCGCCCAAAACCCTCGGCCGGGCGAACAAGGCGAAATGCACTGCCGGCACGGCGTGGGCTAACCCGCCGGCCTCACGGCGTGACCTGAGCGATGAACTCCTCGAGGAGATCGTTGGTGACTTGCCGAGGATTTGATTGGCCGAGATCACAACGACCGCGCCGCCAAAACCATCGGCACGCATCCACTAACAAGCAGAAACGGCCGATACATGCTCCGGCGTCAGCGAGCGCCGCACCCATGTCCTGAACGATGAATTCCCGCTCATTGGAAAGCCGAAAGCCCGGCACGAAGCCGGGCGCGGTGTGAGAATTGCGATGGAAGGCGTGCGGGACGGCCTCAGGCCGTCCCGCGATAGGCTTCATTCGGCGGCATCGAGCTGTGGTTCGTCGTCGCCGCCGCCGTCCTCCTGCCCTTGGTTGGCGAGGAATTCGGGGAGCGGGCCAGCCTCCGCCTCCTGTTCCGTTGGCGCGGCGGTGGCGTCGACAAGACGCAGGAGCTCCGGCAACCAGCCCGAACCATCGAGAAGACGCTCGGCCTCCTTGGCCATGTCGGTCTTCTTCAGGTGATCGATCAATTGCGCAGACGATTCACCTCGTGCCTCCCGCACCGCCTCCAGAATACGAGGCTTGGTGACGCGGCCGAGATAATTATCGACTGTCGGTCTCCAGCCGGATTGAACCATGTCGAGGCCGACGGCGCGTGCCAGCACATCGGCCTGGCGGAGCCGAGAGCTGAGGCCGTCGGCGGAGACACGGCCCTGATTGTAACGGTTGGCCGGCTCATGGACGGCGTTGACCGCAAATGACGCACAGTGAGCGAACAGGGATGCCTGTGCGGCACCGTCAAGGACCGTGAGCGCATCCCACAGGTCGTTCTCGCTCTTGGGCAGCTGCGCCCTCCAGGACTCGTGCCGGGCCTCAACGGCCTTGGCAGACGCGCTTTCCCTGAGCCCGGGGGCTTGAGCGGGAAAGGTCGGCGTGCGCAGTCCGATCTCCAGACACGTGCCGGACGATCCGTTTCGGTAAAAGGCCGTCAGCACGAAATTGTGCAGCACCGCCTGGAACGCGATTGCCGGATTTTCTGCCAGCGCATCGCGCAATGCCAACGTACGATGCGCCGTCAGTTCGGTGATGAGCCGATCCGGCAATGGCCGTGCCACATCCTCATCGCCCTCCTCCGGCTCGCTCGATTCGCCGGCGAGCGAAATCGTCGTGCGCTGAACGGACGCGCCGGGCTCCTGCCCTTCAGTCAAGGTTGTATTGGTGCCCCGCTCGCCTTCGACATCGGCCGCAGGCACCTCGTCCTCCGGTCGGAGATAACCCCGATTGACCGAAAGCCGCCCTTCGTCATCGATGCTGACGAAGACGCCGGCCCTGGCCATCTGGTCCGGCTCGAAGACGTCCGGCCGGTCGTTGAACGCTTCGAGCGCCTGCTCGAGTTCGCCGAGCCGCGCGTCCACCTCGTCGGGCAGTTCATCAGTGCCTTCAAATCTCGTCTGGAGCGCGTCGTATTCGGCCTGGAGAGCATCGAAGCGCGCCTGCTCCTCGGCGGTGAGAGCTGCCGGGTCTGCGTCGAGCCGACGGAGGCCGTGGTCATGGCCGTAGGGAAAGCTGGCGGCGGTGACCTCGATCCACTTCCAGCCTTCGGCGGCGATCGTCTCGGCTTCTGTCCGCAGCTTCTCAGCCACGAGACGCTCCAGCAAAGCAACGTCCTCGAGCCAGCCGCCGCCATCTTCTTCGAACAGATCACGCAGCACCTTGCCGCCGGCCGCTTCATAGGCCGCGAGGCCGACAAATCGCACGCGCTTGTCGGATCCCCGCACCGCGCGCTCGGTCAGAAGGCGCCTGATCTGATATGGTTCGTCGTAGCCCGACTTGCTGACGTTCTCCCAGACCTGTTCCTGTCGGGCGTGCTCGTCGGTAACGGAGAACGCCATAAGCTGTTCGAGCGACATACCCTCGTCGGCGTAAATGTCGAGCAGCTTCGGGCAAACGGCCGCAAGCCGCAGCCGCTGCTTCACCACGTTGACCGATACGAAGAAGATGGCGGCGATATCCTCCTCGGACCGCCCTTGCTCGCGCAGGGTGTGGAATGCCCGAAACTGGTCGAGGGGATGAAGCGCGAGGCGGTGCACGTTCTCGGCGAGCGAGTCCTCTTCCGCGGTGACCTCGCTACCCATGTCACTGACGATGCAAGGGACTGGCGCCGTCTTTGCCAGACGCTTCTGCGCTATCAAAAGCTCAAGCGCGCGATAACGGCGGCCGCCGGCCGGCACCTCGAACATGCCGGTTTCCTGGCCTTCACCGTCGAGCACGGGCCGGACGTTGAGACTTTGCAGCAGGGAGCGCCGAGCGATGTCCTCGGCGAGATCCTCGATCGAGATGCCGGCTTTGAGCCGCCGTACATTGTTCTGACTCAAGACGAGCTTGCTGAAGGGAATGTCGCGCGACGGCGACAGCTTGATCTTCTGAACGGCCTTTGCCATGTTAGTTTCTCCGAAAACGGGCGGCCGGGAGCCTCTCTCTCGGCCTCCAACCCGTTCGCGAACAGGCCCCCCTCCTCTCGCTCTCGCTGTTCCAACGAACAATGGCGATGATTGGCGGCCGCCGCGCTGTCGGAAAACCAGGCCCGCCCTCGCATCTCCGATCGGATTGAAGCCCAAACCGGCTGGCGCTGGTTGGCACAGGCGACTATGTCGACTGCCATGAGACATTACATTCTGGATGGACGCGAACCTGAATGCACGAACGCGGTTTGGTGGCGGCGATGGTATAAATCAGCCGACCGTGTCGTCGCGCGGACGCGGATAAATCCGGATATCGTCGTCTCAACCGTGTTCGTAGGTCTCGATCTCGGATGCGATCCGGATCGCCCCGTCCTTTTCGAAACCGAGGTCATGGAAGTGGGCGTCGCCTCCGTCGACGCCCGGCGGGAGCGGTACCTGACGTGGGCGAGGCTGAACGCGGCCACGCAAAGATCGTAAGCGAGTATCGCGGCGCCTGAGCGCGCATGTTTCGGGGCTGCACGCAACCCGCGAGTTGTCGACGGCGCTGCCGACCGGGAGCCGCCGCGGATCGTCGCCCGCGACGGACATGACCGTTTCCGCGAGAGGGCGGCGCGCGAACTCGCGAACCGGCAAAGCGCAGACGGGCCAAGCCGGAGAGCGCAATCTCCGGCTCGGCCGAAACTACGCCACGCGGTCGAGCAACTTCTTGGCCTTGGCCTCCATGTCCAGGCGGACATCCTGATGCGGCTTGTCGCGCGCGAGCGCGGTGATGCCCTGCACGAAATCGAAGATGCTTTCAGGTGGGCGGCCTTCCTCCACCAGCACCGCGTCGATCACCTTGCCTGCCTCGGCCCTGGAGAAGCCGCGGCGGCGCAGAAACCCGGTGCGATCCTCGTCGCTGCGTGCCACGATCCGCTCGCGGGCGGCCTTGATGCCGTTGACGAAGGGCATCGGTGAGGAGTTGGCGAAGCTTAGCAGTGCCGGGGCCGCCTCGTGAGCAAAGCGGGAGGCTGCGTATTTGGAATGACGGATGGTCATCTCCTCGAAATCTTCCACGCCCCACAGATTGCGATTTTGACAAACCGCACGAAGATAGAAGCTCGCCATGCCGAGCGTCTTCGCACCGACTTCCGAGTTCCAGCAATAGAAGCCGCGGAAATAGAGGTCGGGCGAGCCGTCCCGGAGACGACCGGCTTCGATCGGGTTCAGGTCATCGACCAGAAACAGGAAAACGTCCCTGTCCGATGCATAGAGGGTCGTCGTGTCCTTGGAAATATCGACGCGGGGATTGTAGATGCCACTTGACCAGTCGAGCACACCGGGGACCTTCCACCGTGTATCGCCTGTGCCATTGCCAGCGATGCGCTGTACGGCCTCAACCAGCTCGTGGTCGTAGATCCTGCCATAGTCGGGACCGGTGACGGCACGAAGCTCCACCCGGTTATCCTCGGTCTCGAGCGTCTTGATCTGCTCGGCCCGATTGGCGGTCAGGCCATATTGCAGGTTGATGGCTGCGAGGGCCGCGGGGAGCTGCCGCAGGTAGGCGGCCGGTGCGCCAACCTGGCTTGCAAGCTGGCCGAAGCTCCAGTGGGTCGGCGCGACTGGCCTGTCCGAGCCGGGCAGCATCAAGGCTAGGCGCTCGGGATCGGCACTTCTCGCCTCGACATGGATGAGCGCGCTTTCGACCACGCGCGTGCGGCTGCGGTCCGTGCGATCGCGCACCGTGCGGGCCAGGTCGTTGAGCGACAGATAACGTTCATCCGCCGGACGGCAGAACCACTCCGAGGACACCCGACCAACGCGCTCGCCGCGGCTGACATCCACTTTGTAACCGCAGCTGGCGTTGCGGCCGGCATCAACAATCTGCGTATTCATGGGAGCAATCTCCATGACGGGCGCCGGAAGACTCTCCTCCGACCTTCAACCCGTCATGGCCAGGGCCGCTTCCCTCTGCCTCTCCCTGTATCGTCAGTCCAACGCCCGCGGCCAGGACCCCAACCAGGACCCACGGCATCCAACCCCGCCGCGGCTTCCGTCAGGGATGGAAGCCCGCAGGGTGAAAACCCGGCGCAAGGCGGGGTTTCAGCGCCAGCCGACAGCCCGGTCCCGCAGGGAGACGGCAATAAACTCAGCCAACGCCTGCAAAGACATCTAACCGGAATCGAAGTCGGCTTGATAAAGCTGCTCGATCTTCGTGACCTCGTCCGGTGTCAACTGGGAGAATTTGGTGTCACGGGCGCGCTTTGACAGCCGCCCTTCATTCTGTTGCAACGATCCAGGGAGGCTGTTGAGAGTCCGCTCCGGCATGTCGACCATGTTTTCGACACCCGAGCGGAATCTGAAGCTCCGTAAGAACCGGGCTTCGCTCGGAAGATCCTGTTCGATGGTCCTCTGCACGCATGCGTAGAGAAATTCCGCGTGCGGCGTTGCGTCGGAGAAGCGATAGAAGTCAGCTGTATCGTTCAAGACGTTGCCGTGTGGGGTCGGCTCGACTCAGGCGCGTGACGCGGCATGTAGATGGCCATTTCCCTTGCTCAAGGATGCGGTGCTTTGTTCCGATGGCCGAAAGCACGCGTGGGACCGGGACAGCCGGCAGGCGTCAATCAGCGCTGCGCAGCCGGCGGGGATCGCGACCACCTGCAGCCTCAGATCATGAAAAACGCTCACCGGACCTGAAAACTTTGGTCGCATGAGCTCGATCAGTGAAAAACGTTCCCGATCGTGATTTCCGACCGCAATCTCACGAAAAAGCTTTCCCAGGAAAAATATGCGGAAAATCCCACAAACCACGATGCGCGACCCCGCCGGCGCCGGGAGCAGGGATGGCGCCATTTGTTGCAGGGGCGCGGCACCTCAAGCCAAAATGTAATCGTGCTACATAATCGTCGAATATGTAGCACGAAGATAACAAATGCCGACTCCTCATAATCCTCCCGCCGCCGTTCGACGAGCCATTTCGCAAGCTTGGCGCTGACATCCACGACGCCCGCCGACGTCGGCGGCTGCCGATGGCCGTCGTGGCCGAGCGCGCCTTCACGTCCCGTTCGACCCTGCAAAGAGTCGAAGCCGGCGATACCAACGTCAGCATTGGCATCTATGCCGGCGTCCTTCAGGCGCTTGGTCTGCTCGACGGTCTGAGCCAGATCGCCAACATCAGCAACGATCGCGTCGGACAGGCACTGGCCAGCGCCGAACTGCCCAAGCATGTCCATATCAAACGCAAGCCATCTTCAGGGAGCCTTTCGGACAAACACGAGAGGTCAAGTCGCCCTTCTAGGCTGCATGACGTCCATTGATTGGGTCCGGCCCGCCGCGTTCGAAAGGCCCTGTTCCTTCATCGCCAGCCTCTGCCCCGACGAGCCTTGTCGGATGCACGGCACTCATACGCGCCGAAACCTGCGCTCGGCCGGAAGCGAATGCATCGCGCCAGATCGATCCGTGCATGCGAGTGGCCCATCCAGCGCCGAAGGGATTCTCGCTGGCGCGTGCATAAAAAAGAACCCCGCCCAAGACTGGGCGGGGCTTTGAAGGATCCGCGTCTCACTCGCCGTTCTTGCGCGGCCGCGACCACAGCAGCGTGTAGCCCTCGCCACCTTCGTCGTCGAACAGGTTCGCGTAGATCGGTGCGTTGAAGGAGGGATCGTCGAGCTTGAGCGAGAGGTAGTCGCGGCCCTCTTCGGAGCGCTTCGACCAGGCTGCGCCGATCTCGGCCCGGCCCACATAGATGCGGTGGCTCGGAGCGTTCTCGTTGGAGCGGTTGGTCTCGGCGACGATACGGACGCCCTTGGCTTGCAGACTCAGGGTGACGATCTCGCCCTGGAAGTCGTTGCCGACCTTCTTGAAAGAACCGATGTTAGCCATATCACTTCTCCTGTTGTGTTTCGAGCCCGCGACCACCGCGGCCTCGATGGCGATCTGAAGGCCGGGGACGATCGGCGACGCACCCCTCGCGGGCCGGAGCGCAGCGGAGGACGCCGTTGTGGCGACTTTCTTGTCTCGCGAGGAATGGGCTTTAGCCCAGGGGAAGAAAGTCGCATCAACGGCGTTGCGGCTCAGACGATCGAGGCGAAGCCGGTCTTCGGCCAGATCAAGCCATCAAGGAGGCCACGTGCGTCCGCGTGCTGAACCGCAATCTCAAGGAGAAGACTGGCGAATCTCGGTCGAGCTGCACAAGATGTCGGAACGATTCAGCGAAGAGAAAGAAACAATCTGCCGCGAAGGGCGGTATCGTCCATGAAGAACGATCGAGAGCGCGACACACGCCACCGCTAATGGTGGGCCGGGCCGAGATCGCCGCAGCCTGTCGAAGCGCATTGATGAGGGCCGCGATTACTTCTCGCTCTCATCACCTTACCCCCGCATTCAATATGTCGATCCAGGCGGACCCGTTCGACCAGAAAGGTACGAAGGATCATCCCTCGTGCGTGGCAGACGTGAGAATTGGTTGAGACGGTTTACTCCCGACAGGCGCAGATAGTGGCGACCTCGGTCTCAATCTCGATGCCGCCGAGATGCGGCTTGGCCCGCGCTGCGCTGTCTTGTGCTCGTAGTCAACCGCCGCCGGGACCACGGCGTCTATTACGGCCGGGTACCACGGCGTCTCGGCAGCAATCGGTGGCGGCAACCAGCGTGCTGGCGGCGGCGGATAAATACCTGAGCCAGTAATCCTCAATTCTCGAGCGTCAGCGCCAGAACAGCGCAAGCAACAGGATGACTGGAAGCGGGATGCCCAGGAGCCACAATAGCGCGCCTCTGCCGAATGTCATGGTCAATCCTCCTCCTTTCTAGGCATTCAAACCTCAAACAGGTCCGCGGTTCCAACGGATTGGAACTTACGTACGAAATTGATCTTGAATCCAAAGTTCGTATTTGAGGAGGTAAACATGGCCGCACGCGCGGTACCGCACGCCTTCTTCGCCTGGACTTGGTCACCTGTCCTGGCGGGCGTATTTGCTTCGTTGGTCGTCCAAATCCTATTGACCATGCTGGGTTTTGGCATTGGCCTACTCGCCATCGATACTCCGACGGCCGCGTCCGCGCCTGCTAGCGCCGGCTGGCCTGCCTTCGTCTGGTGGGCCGTTTCGGGGATCATTGCCGCCTTCGTCGGCGGCGCCATCGCAGCCGCCAATTCGCCCGATCAGAGCGGTTTGGGCCGTGTCGGACATGCCTTGGGTGCTTGGGCGGTTGCGACCGTGATCGTGGTGGCGGCAGCCGCGATGATACCTGCTTCGGCTGCCAGCATCGCGGGCAACCTCGCCGGCCCAAGCTATGCGGCGAACGCCCGCATCGCATATTATTCGAACAATCCGGCGCGTGAAACCGTCGGCTCGACGAGCAGGCCGGGAACGCAAGCTCAAATGGAGGAGGCGCGCAAACACCTCGCCTATACCATGCTTGCCAGTTTCTGCGCACTCCTGTTGGGCGCCGGCGCTGCCTATGCCGCCGGAATGGCAACCACCGCCCGAGCGGTCGAAGATGCCGCAAGACCGGTTACTTGAGAACGCTTAGCTATCTGGCTCCTGTCCGGCAGGCAAGCCGCCAGATCGCCAAGCGCAGCCACGACGTCTGATTCCTCACCGCTGAACTCGACGAGGAAAAGTCGGCGATACCAAGCCCAACACCGTGGCGCATCGCAAGGGCGTCAACTGCAAGAGCGCAAGCTGAAGGAGGTACTACACATGAGACGCACGATACTAGCAATCGCGTGCATTTTGCTGGCGACACCAGGACTGGCGCAATCCGTCAGCGAGAAGACCGGCGTCAACTCCGTGCTCGGGGTCAGCCCCTCGACGTCCGATTTCGTCAAGCAGGTCGCGATATCGGACATGTTTGAGATCGAGTCCAGCAAGCTGGCGCAGCAGAAGGGCAACGCGGCGGAGAAAACGTTCGCTTCCCAGATGGTCACAGACCACACCAAGACCAGCACTGAGCTAAAGGGACTAGTAGCTCGTCACAGTGATTTTGACTCTTTGGGTATGCCTGGATAGGCGCGCCCCAGTTTGGTGCGAGCTTTG
>NZ_JAUMTJ010000081.1:0-31614 GCF_032654765.1 Bradyrhizobium sp. 33ap4
GCCTCGGTCCTGCCGAGCATGCACCGCGACACAGTGAATCATTCCCCGGACACCCCTGCGCTTGCGGGGAGAGGTCGATCGCGGAGCGATCGGGTGAGGGGGAGTCACCGCGAGTTCATCTCTCACTATCTTTGCGGACAAGCCCCTCACCCCAACCCTCTCCCCGCAAGAGCGGGGCGAGGGGGAAGTAAGAAACATGCCCCTGCAAAACCGCGTCACGCCCACCGGCGACATCGTCGCGACCGACCATCGCGGCACCTTCACCGGCAATCGCGGCATCATCCACGATCCGGCGACGCGCACGCTGCTGAACAAGCGCTGGTCGAGCCCGGCGTGGCTCACCTGCGTCTGCGAGTTCAGGGGACGGCGGCGCGAGGTGATGAGCCGGCAGAGCTGGACCGAGCTGTTCTTCCTCGATGAGGCCACCGCGTTCGCGGCCGGACACCGGCCCTGCTTCTACTGCCGCCGTGACGATGCCAAGCGGTTTCGCAGCTGCTGGGAGCAGGGCAACGGCGTAAGCGATCTCAGCGCCAAGGCGATGGATGCGGTGCTGCACGCCGAGCGGCTCGACCGCGGCAAGAAGCGGCTGCATCCGCTGCCGATGCGATTGCGCGACTTGCCCGACGGGACGATGGTGCAGGCGAGCGGGGAGAGCTACCTCGTCGCCGACGGCGCCACGTTGCGCTGGTCGTTCGCCGGTTACAGCCGGGCCGACGTACCCGAGCCGGCCATGCTGCTGACGCCGCCATCGACGTTGCGCGCCTTCCAGGCCGGCTACCGGCCGGTGTTGCATCCGAGCGCGATGGCCGTTCTGGGTTGATTGGCCGGCGTCATCCTTACGCCAGCCGCTGCCGCGCCAGCTTGGCACCGGCGCCCAGCGCGATCAGCTTGGCTTCCGCGATGTCCCGCCGCATCGGCGCCATGCCGCAATTGGTGGTCGCGATGATGTTGCCCTTCGGCACGTGCTTCGCGACCGCCTCGATCACCTTGACGACGTCCTCCGCGGTTTCGATCTCGTCGCTGGCGACGTCGATCACGCCGGCCTGCACGATCTTGCCGGGGAGTGCCGCCAGCAGTTCGATCGGCACCTTCGAGTTGCGGCATTCGATCGCGACCTGCTGGATCGTGCTCTTGTCGATGACGGGAAACGTCTCCTCGTATTGCCGCCACTCGCCGCCAAGCGTCTGCTTCCAGTCGGTGTTGGCCTTGATGCCGTAGCCGTAGCAGATGTGCACGGCGGTGGCGCAGGTCAGACCTTCGGCGGCGCGCTCCAGCGCCTTGATGCCCCAGTCGCGCACTTGGTCCATGTAGACGTTGAAGGCGGGCTCGTCGAACTGGATCATGTCGACGCCGTCGGCCTGCAACGCCTTCGCCTCCTGATTCAAAAGCTCGGCGAAAGCGAAGGCCATCTTCACGCGATCGCCGTAATACTTGTCGGCGATGGTATCGATGATCGTCATCGGGCCGGGCATGGTGAATTTCAGCCGGTTCTTGGTGTGCGCGCGGGCCGCACGGGCCTCGCTCTCGTGGACGCGCCCCTTGAGCTGCAGCGGTGCGACCACCTGCGGGACCATCGCCTTATAGCGGTCCTTGCGGATGCCCATCTCGACCTTGTGGGCGAAATCGATGCCCTCGATCCGCTCCAGGAAGCCGTGCACGAAATGCTGGCGCGCCTGCTCGCCCTCGGTGACGATGTCGACGCCGGCATCTTCCTGCAGCTTGACCGCAAGCACCGTGGCATCGCGCTTGGCGCGGGCGAGCTCGGTGCCCTCCGACTTCCAGGGTGCCCACAGCATGTTCGGCTCCGCCAGCCATTCCGGCTTCGGCAGCGAGCCTGCGATCGTGGTTGGAAACAGCATGGGTGCCTCCTGTTGGGTTCTGATTGAGCGCTTGTGTGCCATGTCCTAAGGTGGAGGTACAGAACAACAAAAGTCTTTGTGACGGGGAATAGAACGCCGATGATCGATCTGCACTACGCGCCGACGCCGAACGGCTGGAAGATCTCGATCATGCTGGAGGAACTGGGGCTGCCCTACAAGGTGATCCCGGTGAACATCCGCGCCGGCGAGCAGTTTCGGCCCGAATTCCTGGCGATCAGCCCGAACAACCGGATCCCCGCCATCGTCGACCATGCGCCTGCCGACGGCGGCGGGCCGTTCTCGGTGTTCGAGACCGGCGCGATCCTGATCTATCTCGCCGACAAGGCCGGCCGTTTCCTGTCCAGGGAGCTACGTGCGCGGTCGAACGTCATCCAATGGGTGATGTGGCAAATCGGCGGCCTCGGGCCGATGCTCGGCCAGCACGGCCATTTCGCGCTCTATGCGGCCGAGAAGATTCCCTACGCGATCGAGCGCTACCGCGACGAGACCGCGCGGCTCTATGGCGTGCTCGACCGCCAGCTCGGCAGGACCGGCGCCTATATCGCCGGCGACGACTATTCGATCGCCGACATCGCCTGCTTCCCCTGGACCATGACCCACAAGGCGCAGGGTTTTACCCTCGACGATTTCCCGAACATCAAGCGCTGGTACGCCACCGTGCGCGCCCGCCCGCAGGTGCAGGCGGGGCTTGCGATCGGAAAATTCGTCAAGGAGCCGTTTGACGAGGAATCACGCAAGAACATGTTTGGCCAGCGTGCGAAGGAATTGGTCGAGAAGAAATGATGCCCGTTATTCCGCGGCGCGACACAGTCGCGAGCCCTGCGCCTTGCGGTGCATCCCGGAATGACGAGAATGAATGTGGAAAAGACAAAGGGAAACGCCATGATCGAATTCTTCTTCGACTGCTCCAGTCCGTGGACCTATCTCGCCTGGCACAACATCCAGCCGATCGCGAAGGAGTTCGACGCTCCGATCGCCTGGCGGCCGATCCTGGTCGGCGGCATCTTCAACACCGTCAATCCGTCGGTCTACGCGCAGCGCGAGAAGCCGGTGCCGCTGAAGGCGCGCTACATGAAGAAGGATCTCGCCGACTGGGCGCGTTCGGCCGGCCTTGCGATCAAGATGCCGCCGACCGTATTCCCGGTGAACAGCGTCAAGGCGATGCGCGGCTGCATCCTTCTCGGCAACGAGAAGATGGTGCCGTTCGCACGCGCGGTGTTCGAGGCCTATTGGGGTGACGACAAGGACATCTCGCAGGATGCGGTGCTGACCGAGATCTGCACCAAACTCGGGATCGATCCGGCGCAATTCCTTGCCGGCATCGGCGACCAGGCGATCAAGGATCAACTCAAGGCCAACACCGAGGAGGTGATGGCGCGCGGCGGCTTCGGCTCGCCGACGATCTATCTCGACAAGACCGACATGTATTTTGGCAACGACCGCTTGCCGCTGATCCGCGAGGCGCTGGCACGCCTCAAGGCGCGGGCCGCCTGATGCCGAAAGCCGTCGTTTGCCGCGGGCTCGGCCCGCCCGAGCGTCTGCAGCTCGAGAACTTTGCCTCGGTGCCCTTGCAGCCGGGCCAGGTGCGGGTTGCGATCCGGGCCGCCGGGATCAACTTTCCCGACATCCTGATGGCCGCGGGCGAGTACCAGCTCAAGCCGCCGCTGCCGTTCACGCCGGGGTCGGAAGCCGCCGGCGACGTCGTCGAGGTCAATGGAGCATCCGGTGTCGCCGTCGGCGACAAGGTGATCGTCAAGATGCGCTTCGGCGCCTATTGCGACGAGACGGTTGCAACGCCGTCGCAGCTCGTGCCGGTGCCGTCGACTTTCGACTACGCGGAAGGCGCGACTTTCCTGGCCGCGCACGGCACCGCCTATCATGCGCTGATCGATCGCGGGCAGATCAGGCCGGGCGAGGTGCTGCTGGTGCATGGCGCCGGCGGCGGCGTCGGACTTGCCGCGGTCGAGATCGGCAAGCTGCTCGGCGCCACCGTGATCGCCGCGGCTTCGAGCGAGGACAAGCTTGCGATCGCCAAGGCGCGCGGCGCGGACCATCTCGTGCTCTATGCGCGCGAGCCGTTCCGCGATGCGGTCAAGCGCCTCACCGACGGTCGCGGCGCCGATGTCGTGTTCGATCCTGTCGGCGGCGAGGTGTTCGAGAACTCGATGCGCTGCATCAACTGGGGCGCGCGGATTCTCGTCGTCGGCTTCACCGGCGGCATCGGTCTTGCCCGCACCAATCTGTTGATGATCAAGGGCGCGAGCGTGCTCGGCGTTCGCGCCGGCGAGGCGGTGCGCAAGGATCCCGCGCTCGGCGAGGTCAGGTTCAAGGCGCTGAGCGAATGGGCCGAGGCCGGCCGGGTGCGGCCGAATATCTCGCATCGGCTGCCGCTGGAAGACTATGCGAAGGCTATGCGGCTGTTGATCGAGCGCAAGGCGATCGGGCGTGTGGCGCTGCTGACGAGGCCGTGAATCCACAGCGTCCAAATTCTACAGTGCAACCAAATGACGCGATGGGCCTGACGTTCAGGGAATCGAACCCGGGTCCGTCGCGTGATATCCTCTGCCGGCTGAGTGTCGTTGCAGGGGGGAGGATATGACATGCGTATCGCTGTGATGGCGGCCGGTGCCCTCGGCGGTTATTTCGGAGCACGTATGGCTGCGGCAGGGCACGACGTGTTCTTTATCGCACGCGGCTCCAACCTCGAGGCGATCAGGAAAAACGGTCTCAAGGTCGAGAGTGTGCTCGGCAATCTTCATTTGCCCGAACCCAACGTGACCGATGATCCTGCCACGGTCGGCCCGGTCGATATCGTGCTGTTCGCCGTCAAGCTTTGGGACAGCGAGACGGCAGCCAGGTTGTCTCTCCCCCTGGTCGGACCGCGCACCCGGGTGATCCCGCTGCAAAACGGGGTCGATAGCGCCGAGAGGATCGCCCCGATTCTCGGCGCCGACAATGTGGTCGCCGGAAGTGCCTACATTGCTACAGTGCTGTCCGCGCCTGGCGTCGTCACCCACACGAGCCAGTTCGCGCGCATGGTCTGCGGCAGAACCGACGGTAAGCCCGATGACGGCCTCAAGGCCTTTGCCGACGCCGCTCAAGCGGCCGGCATCGACATCTCGGTGTCCGACGGGATTGACCGCGAGCGCTGGCAGAAATTTGTATTCCTCGTCGGACTATCAGGCGCGACCGCAACGACTCGCCAGCCGCTGGGGCCGATCCTGGCCGACCCGGATACGCGAGCGTTCTTTTACAGCCTGATGAGCGAGGTGGTGGCGGTCGGCCGTGCCAGGGGCGTTCCCATTCCGGAGAATTTTGCCGAGGACCGAATGAGATTCGCGGAAGCCTCGCCGCCCACCTTCAAGGCTTCCATGCTGCACGATCTCGAACGCGGCAACCGGCTCGAACTCGACTGGCTCGCCGGAAAGGTGGTGGAGTTCGCCCGCCCGCTTGGCATTCCTACGCCAGCCAACAATGCGGTCTATGCCATGCTCAAGCTGCACAGGATGGGTAACGCCCACGCCTAGTCCACCTGACGATTTGTGCTGAATTTGCCTTCTTGCAAGAACGCGATGGTCTGCGCGACCGCTTCCTTGTTGCGCACCAGCCAGGGATGCGAGGTGCGGATCACGATGTGATCGGCCATGCCCTCGAGCCTGGTGTTGGTAACCGACACCCGGCCGTCATGCGGCCGCGGCAGGGCCATGGAGGTGATCGGATAGACCGAGCGGTTGCCGGCAATGATGCCGGCGGAATAGTCGATCGGCGGCAGCAGCGCGCTGGTCGCGGCATCGCGGCGGGTGACGAGCTGCTGGCCGGCCGGACCGAAATAGGCGCGATAAGCCGCGAGGTTCTTCAGGCGGTCGGCGATCTCGCTGCCGCCGTTCGGCGTGCCCAGCATCACGACGCGGCCGAGCCGCGCCGGGCGATGCCTTGCCAGATAGACGCGCGCCAGAAGCCCGCCCATGGAATGGCAGACGAAGTTCACGGAGCCGTCGAGGCTCTCTGCGAACCGATCGAGCGAGGGGCGGATGTCCTGGGCCAACACGTCGAGTGGCTTGCGCCGGCTGTCATAGTCGAGATTGAGGGTGGCAAAGCCGGCAGCCCTCAGCGTCAGCTCCATCCTGCGAAACGAGCGCGCCGTCCTGCTGATGCCGTGCAGCAGGACGACGCCGTCAAGTGTGGACGCCGCTTGACGCCGGTCGCTCACTTATAGTCGCGCTCTTGCCACCACGGGAAATAATCGGGCATGTCCGACGACACCTTGTTCTTGAACTGCGCGGGGCGCTTCTCCAGGAACGACACCACGCCTTCCTTGACGTCGTCGGAGCGGCCGCGGGCATAGATGCCGCGGCTGTCGACCTTGTGCGCCTCCATCGGATCGTCGGCGCCCATCATGCGCCACATCATCTGGCGGATCAGCGCCACCGACACCGGCGCGGTCTTGGCCGCGAACTCCTTGGCGAGCGCACGCGCGGTCGGCAGCAGATCGTCCGGCGGCACCACCTTGCTGACGAGCCGGCCGGCGAGCGCTTCCTGCGCCGGGAAGACGCGGCCGGAATAGCACCATTCCAGCGCCTGCGAGATGCCGACGATGCGCGGCAGGAACCAGCTCGATGCGGCCTCCGGCACGATGCCGCGCTGGGAGAACACGAAGCCGAAGCGCGCGGCGTCGGAGGCGATGCGGATATCCATCGCAAGCTGCATGGTGACGCCGATTCCGACCGCCGGGCCGTTCACCGCAGCGATGACAGGCTTCAGGCACTTGAAGATGCGCAGCGTCACTTGCCCGCCGCCGTCGCGCACCTGCGGGTCGCTGTAGTCGACGCTGCCGTCGGCATTGCGCTTGACCGGACCGCGCCGCGCATCGCGGTCGAACGTGTTGGCGCCGGAGGAAAGATCGGCGCCGGCGCAGAAGCCGCGGCCCGCACCTGTCACGATGATGGCCCTGACATCGTCGTCCTTGTCGGCTTTGTCGAACGCGTCGATCAGCTCCCGCTGCATCGTGGCGTTGAAGGCGTTGAGCTTGTCGGGCCGGTTCAGCGTGATGGTCAGGATATGCTCGGCGACCTCGTACTTGATCGTCTCATACGCCATGGGGATGATTTCCTCTCGGTTTTCTTGAATGAACGGCGCTGGCGCGCGTCTCCATCCAGTTAACCCGGCAATCATCCCTTGTGAAGAAGAGGGATGCGCAGGCTTGGCCCCGCGCATCCCGACTTGCGTTGAGGCGCTGCTTTACTTCTTCGGCGGCGCGGGCCACGGCTTCTGCGGGCCGCGCAGGCCTTCGAACGCCTTGCCCATGCCGAGCACGCCGATGTCGTCGAAGCGGCGGCCGATGATCTGGACGCCGATCGGAAAGCCCTTCTTGTCGTAGCCGGCGTTGATCGACAGCGCCGGGTTCTCCGACATATTCCACGGCACGGTAAAGCAGATGTGCTCGAACGGCTTTGCGGGGTCGTTGAGCGGCGCCGCGAACTCGGCCGGGAAGTTCACCACCGGCGATACCGGCGAGACCACGTAGTCGACCTCGCAGAACAATTTCGCGGCGGCCGCGCGGATCGCCATCGTCATGTTGAAGCCGCGCACCACATCGACGCCGGAGAGCTTTGCGCCGGCTTCTGCCCAGTTGAGGATGTAGGGCAGGGTCTTGCCGCGGTCGGCCTGCGACAGTTTCGACAGCTCGTCCCAGGTCCTAGCGCGCCAGAAATTGTCGAGCCCTTCGAGCATCTCGGGCGTCAGGATGCCGTCGATCTCGGTGATGACGGCGCCGGCGGATTCGAACGCCTTCGCCGCCTTGACGACGATTTCGCGAACCTCCTTCTCGACCTTCTGGCCGGAGCCGGCGTCGAGCATCAGCCCGATGCGCAGCTTGCGCGGCGACTTCTCCAGCGCCTTCCAGTTCACCTCGAGCGCCGGCAGGCTCATGCCGTCGCGGCGATCGGGACGCGACAATACGCTCATCATCAGCGCGGCGTCGTCGACGGTGCGGGTCATCGGACCGGCGACGCGGCCGACATAGGGCGGGTCGATCGGCACGCGGCCGAGGCTCGGTTTCAATGCGACGAGGCCGCACCAGTTGGCCGGCAGCCGCACCGAGCCGCCGATATCGGTGCCGAGATGCAAGGGACCGTAGCCGGCAGCACCTGCCGCGCCCGCGCCGGCGCTCGAGCCGCCGGGGTTCTTGCTGACATCCCAGGGATTGCGGGTCAGGGGATGGAACGAGGACAGGCCCGACGACAGCATGCCGTAGTCCGGCATCGTGGTCTTGGAGAAGATCACGCAGCCGGCCTCGCGCAGCCGCGCGGCGGGCGGTGCATCCTTCTCCGCGGGCGCCAGCTTGACGCTCGCCGCGCCCAGCGGCGTCGGCTGCCCCTTGGTCGCGACATTGTCCTTGATGGTGGCGGGAACGCCATCGAGCGTGCCCGCCGGCTCGGCCTGTTGCCAGCGCTCGGTCGAGGTCCTGGCGACCTTCCGCGCCCCTTCCGGGTCGTACAAATACAGCGCCTTGATGTGCGGCTCCCAGGTCGCGACCTGGGAAATGATTTCCTCCAGCACCTCGGACGGCGAGAACTGCTTGGCACGATAGCCGGCGAGCAGGTCGACGGCGGAGAGATCGTGCAGCGACGTGATGGCGTCCCCTTTGGGCTTATGCATGCGCACCTGCCGGCATGCGTTTCTCGATGATGCGGGCGAACATGCTGGCGCCGATCGGCAGGATCTTGTCGTCGAGAACGTAACCGGGATTGTGAACGGGCACGGAGCCGTCATGGCCGACCCAGAAATACGCGCCGGGAATGGCCTGCATCATGTCGGCGAAATCCTCGCTGCCCATCTTCGGCGTCGAGCGCGTGATGACCTTGGCGGGGTCGACGACGGTGCGCGCGACTTCCTCGACCACGCGGGACTGCTCTTCCTGATTCACCAGCACGCTGAAGCCGTCGCGGATCTCGACCGAGATTTCGGCGCCATATGCCGCCGCAAAGCCGGCGGAGATTTCGCGCATGCGCTTGCGGATCAGCTCACGAATCTCGTCGGAGAAGCAGCGCACCGTGCCGCACATCCAGGCTTCGCCGGGAATGACGTTGTACGCCGACCCGGAATGGATCTGCGTGATCGACAGCACCGCAGCCTGCAGCGGATCGACGTTGCGGCTGACGATCGACTGCAACGCCTGTCCGAGCGTCATTGCGATCACGACCGAAGTCGGATCGTAGCCATGTCGTTCTGTGAGCCAAGGAGTTGAGTGTTATAGTTGTCTTCCTAAGACCGCTTGGCCTCCGACTTGCCGGGCCCGGCAGGATCGCGATCTCGCCATGGTTGAGGTCCGGCGCGTTGTGCAGGCCATAGACCTCGTCGCAGGGGAACTGCTTGAACAGGCCGTCCTTGATCATGGCGCGGGCGCCGCCGAGGCCTTCCTCGGCCGGCTGGAAGATGAAATGCACGGTGCCGTCGAAATTGCGGGTCTCGGCGAGATAGCGCGCCGAGCCGAGCAGCATCGTGGTGTGGCCGTCATGGCCGCAGCCGTGGAAGCGGCCGGGAATGGTCGAACGCCACTTCAAATTGGTGTTCTCTTCCATCGGCAGCGCGTCCATGTCGGCGCGCAGGCCGATCTTCTTGGTGCCGTTGCCCTTGCCCTTGAGCACACCGACAACGCCGGTGCCGCCGAGGCCGCGATGCACCTCGATGCCCCAGCTCGTCAGCTTGTCGGCGACGATGCCCGAGGTGCGGACCTCCTCGAAGCCGATCTCGGGATGTGCATGCAGATCCCGTCTGATGGCGGTGAGTTCGTCGGCAAAACTGTCGATGCGCTCAATGGTCGGCATGGCTCTCTATCCGTTTGTGCGTGATGGGGAGGTGGGTGTGAAAGTAGGGCCGTTCGGCTTGATACGAATGCCGGGACGCAAATGTTTCCACGGCAGCGTGGCGGTATCGGCGGGCATCGCGCCGGGGGCGGCGCAGATCAAGAGCTTCTCGGCGATCGGCTCGAAATCGGCGCGGAAATGCACCGAGCTCTTGTTGACCAAAATCTTCTGTGCCGTCGGCTCGATGCCGACATAGCGGTACATCGCCTGGTCGGCAAGCTGGGCCTTGTAGGAGCCGACCACGACGCGCACGTTGCCGACCCGCAGGCAGGCCGAGGGGCCCATGTCCATGTCGCGGCCGCCGAAATAGGGACCGGGAGCCACGAATTTTCCATCCGAGAGCTGCTCGACGACAAAAGTCTCCCGGTATGGCGCGTCGCCGGGAATGCCGGACTTGCCACCGAGCTCGAGCGTGACTGATGCCCCGACCCCGGCGGTGTGCGCGGCCTTCGCGGATTGCGGGTCGTAGATCACGCCGGTTGCGGCACTCGCCTTGTTGCGCACCAGCGCGCGCAGCATGCCGGTGGTGTCGGAATCGCCGCCGGCGCCGGGATTGTCCTGGGTGTCGGCGATGATGATCGGCCGGCTCGCCGATTTCGCCAGTTCCATCGCCAGCCGCACGCCTTCGTCGGGCGAATAGATCCGGCCGTCGAAATCGTCCTCATGGCTCTCGACCAGGGCGACGACCTTGTCGGCGGCGGCATCCGCATCGGCCTGGGTCCGGCCGTACGCGAATACGCTCGGCCCGCAATCCCTGAAATCGGCGGCCGGGAAGCCCGGCGCAAACGACAGCGTCGGCACCGCGTCGCTCTCGAGAGCGGCGAGCTTCTGATAGATGCCTTTGGTCGGCTGGTCGTTGGTGCATTGCCAGCTGATCGGGATCAGGAACGGCAATTGCCGGAACGCCTTTGCGAAGCGCTGCCTGGACTTGAGCATCAGCGCCAGATGCCGGGCGCAGGCGCGGCCGGTTTCGGCCATGTCGACATGCGGATAGGTGCGGTAGGCAATCAGCGCATCGGCATGCTCGATCATCTTTGGCGAGACATTCGCATGCAGATCGAGGCTCGCCACCAGCGGCAGGTCGTTGCCGATCGCCTTGCGCACGCGGGCCAGCGTTTCGCCTTCACCGTCGTCATAATGCTCGGTGACCATGGCGCCGTGCAGGTCGAGATAGACGGCATCGATCGGTCCGGCCGCAGCGATGCCGTCGACCATTTCCGTCACGATCCGCTCATACGCATCCTTGCTGACATGCGCCGACGGGCTCGCCGCGGCGAAGATCGTCGGCACCAGCTCCCAGCCATTGGCTTCCGCCGCCTCGACAAAGCCGGCGAGGCCGACATTGATCTTGCGCATGACCTTGAGCACGTCGGCGCCATGCGTCATCGACGGCCAGCCGCCGCCATGCACGAAATCGTCATAGGTTGCCTTCGTCGGTGCGAAGGTATTGGTCTCGTGCAGGAAGCCGCCAACGGCAATGCGGGTCATCAAGTCGGTCTCGATACGTTTCTTCGATCATAACGACGCGCGTCATGATCTCATCTCGTTGGTTGGAGCGTGATCTCCGGGGAAGACCGGCGTCCACCTTCAGGGCCACGCTCTAGCGCGCGACGTTAAGCGTGTCGTCGCGCCCAGCGCAAGCCGGGGAGCACCAGCGGATTTGCATGCCCTGTGGGCGGAAAGGCTTGAGGCTAAAGACCTAGGCCGTCGCCACAATGCCTTCCGAAACGGGGCGGAAGTTGGCGAAGTCCCAGCCGCGTCCGGGCGCCGCATCGAGCAGCGCGCGGGTATAGGCTTGCTGCGGATTGGTCAGCACCTCGGCGGCCGGTCCCTGTTCCACGACGCGGCCATGCTGCATCACGGCGACGTCGTCGCAGATTTGTGCGGCGACGCGCAAATCATGCGTGATGAACAGCAGCGCGATGCCCAGCCGGCGCTGGATTTCGTCAAGCAGATCCAGAACCTGCGCCTGCACCGAGACGTCGAGCGCGGACACCGCCTCATCCGCGACGAGCACGTCGGGATCGAGCGCCAGCGCGCGCGCGATCGCGATGCGCTGGCGCTGGCCGCCGGAGAACTGGTGCGGATAGCGCGAGATCGCGTCGGGCGGCAGATGGACGAGCTCGAGCAGCTCGCGCGCCCGCGCCAGCGCGTCCTTGCGCGGCATGCCGTAATTGACCGGGCCTTCCGCGATGCTCTCGCCGACGGTGACGCGCGGATTGAGCGAGCGGTAGGGGTCCTGGAAGATGATCTGGATCTTCTGGCGATGCGGCTGCAACAGCCGGCGCGACAGGTCGGAGATCTCGCGGCCGGCGAGGCGTACCCCGCCCGAGGTCGGATCGATCAGGCGGACGATGCAGCGCGCCACCGTCGACTTGCCGGAACCGCTTTCGCCGACGATGCCGAGCGTGCGGCCCTTGCGCAGAGTGAGCGTGACGTTGCTGGCGGCGGCGACCTCGCGGGCTTTGCCGTACAGCGACCGCTCCCGGTAGACCTTGCTGAGCTCGTTGGCTTCCAGCACCACGGGCTCGGTCGTCTCCGGGCGCGGCGCGCGCGGCACCAGGCTCGGCACCGAGGACAGGAGGTTGCGGGTGTACTCCATCTTCGGATTGCGCAGCACGTCCTGCAGCGGGCCGGTTTCGACCAGGCGGCCGTGCCGCATCACCGCGACGCGGTCGGCGATCTCGGCCACCACGCCCATGTCGTGGGTGATAAACAGAACCGCGGTGCCGTGATCGCGTTGCAGGTCGCGGATCAAGGTGAGGATCTGCTTCTGGGTGGTGACGTCGAGCGCGGTGGTCGGCTCGTCCGCGATCAGGAGCTTCGGCTCCAGCACCAGCGCCATCGCGATCATGATGCGCTGGCGCTGACCGCCCGAGAGGCGGTGCGGGTAGGAGGAGAAGATGCGCTCCACGTCCGGCAGCCGCACATGCTCCATCATCGCCAAAATCCTCTGGCGCCGTGCGCGGGCATCGAGATCTGTGTGGGCGCGCAGCACCTCGTCGATCTGGCGGCCTACCGGCACCACGGGATTGAGCGCGGTCATCGGCTCCTGGAAGATCATCGCCATCCGCGTGGCGCGGAGTTGCCGCAGCCGCCGGTCGCTGGCGGTGAGCAGTTCCTCGCCGACCAGTTTGACGCTGCCGCCAGACGGCACCAGCGTGCCTTTCTGCTGCAGGCCCATCACGGTGAGCGATGTCACCGACTTGCCCGAGCCGCTTTCGCCGACCAGGCACAGCGTCTCGCTTTCACGTACCTGCAGCGAGAGGTCGTCGATGATGCGATGCGCATCCGCCTTGCGGCCGAGGCCGACGACGAGATTGCTGATGTCGAGGACGACGTTGGTCATGTCAGGGTCTCTTGGCGCTGCGAAGGAATTTACCCACTGTCATTCCGGGATGGTGCGCCAGCACCAGACCCGGAATCTCGAGATTCCGGGTTCGATGCTTCGCATCGCCCCGGAATGACGGCTTCAGAAGAGCTGAAGCCGTCACTTGCCCTCACGCTGCTTCATGCGGGGATCGAGCGCGTCGCGGGCGGCGTCGCCGATCAGGTTGACGCTGAGAATGGCGATCGAGAGCAGCAGCCCCGGCCAGAAGATCAGCGACGGCTTGACCTGGAAATAGGCGCGGCCCTCGGCCATGATGTTGCCCCATGTCGGCGTTTCCGGCGAGATGCCGGCGCCGAGGAACGACAGGATCGCCTCGGTCAAGATCGCGGACGCGCAGACATAGGTGCCTTGCACGATCAGCGGCGCGATGGTGTTCGGCATCAAATGCCGCCACATGATCTTCGGCAGGCTGGTGCCGAGCGAGATCGCGGCCTCGACATAAGGTTCCTCGCGTGCGGTCAGCACCACCGAGCGCACCAGCCGCGCCACGCGCGGGATCTCGGGGATGGTGATCGCGACCATCACGGTCCAGATGCTGGCGCCCGACAGCGACACCACGGCGATCGCGAGCAGGATGGCGGGGATCGCCATCAAGCCGTCCATCACGCGCATCAGCACCGCATCGACCCAGCGGAAGAAGCCGGCGACGAGGCCGATCAGAAGGCCGATGGCGATCGAGCAGACGGCGGCGCCGAGCCCGATCACCAGCGAGATCCGTGCGCCGTAGATGATGCGCGACAACAGGTCGCGGCCATAGGCGTCGGTGCCGAGCAGATATTGCGCGCTCGACGGCTTCAGCCGCTGCGACGGCGTCAGCAGCAGAGGATCATGCGGCGCAAGCAGCGGTGCGAAGATCGCCATCAGGATGATGAGGGCGAGGCTGATCGTCGCAATCGCGATGATCGGCGTCGACGTCAGGAAGCCGAACTTGACGCGGAACGGCCGGGTGACGGGAAGCGAGGATTCGGGAAGGGTTTCGATCGCCATTGCTCAGTACCGGATACGAGGATCGAGCAGGGTGTAGGCGAGGTCAATCAACAGATTGACCGCGACGTAGATACCTGACGTCAACAGGATCATCGCCTGGATCACCGGATAGTCGCGCGCCAGCACCGCATCGACGGTGAGGCGGCCGATGCCGGGCAGGTTGAACACGCTTTCGGTGACGACGACCCCGGAGATCAAGAGCGCGAAGCCGGAACCGATCACCGTGATGACCGGCACGGCGGCGTTGCGCAGCGCATGGCGCAGCAGCACACCGGTCTCGCCGATGCCCTTGGCCCGCGCCGTGCGCACGTAATCCTCGCCGAGCACATCGAGCATCGAGGCCCGCGTCATGCGTGCGATCAGCGCGACATAGATGAAGGAGAGTGTGCAGGTCGGCAGGATGAGGCGCTGGAAGAACGGACCGAAGCCGGCCGAGATGCTCTTGAAGCCCTGTACCGGAACCCAGCGCAGATCAATCGCAAAGATCTGGATCAGCACATAGCCGATGACGAACACCGGCACCGAGAAGCCGAGCACGGAAAGCCCCATCACGAAGCGGTCGATCCAGGTGCCGTGCTTCCACGCCGCGATCACGCCGAGCGGCACCGCCACCAGGATCGAGAGGATGATGGTGGCCAGCGCGACCGAGATCGAGGGCTCGAGGCGCGGGACGATCATTTCGAGGATCGGCTTGTTCGAGATCAGGGAGACGCCGAGGTCGCCGTGCAGCAACTTGGCGATCCAGGTGTAGAACTGGATGTAGATCGGCTCGTTCAGACCAAGCGAGGTCCGAATGCGTTCGAGTTGTTCGGGAGTCGCGTTGTCGCCGGCGAGGATGGCGGCCGGGTCGCCCGGCGTCAGCCGCAGCAACAGGAACACGAACAGAGCCACCACGCCCATCACGGGAATGGCGGCGAGGATGCGGCGAAGCAGATATCCGAGCAAATTTGATCCGTTGGGTTGTGGTCGATGAAGTCCCCAGCGGGACCGTTGCACACCAGACCGTAGCACAGATGGTAGCAGACTCACGGTAGAACTTGAGCAAGTCCCATGCCATCGGTGCTGCGGATTTTGCGGTGCAGCTAATCAGTCCTGTTGGCCGCGATTATTCCTCCGGTGAAGTTTGAAGCAGTCCACTGGAAGGTGGATTGATTTCAGCTTTGCGCGCGTCGGCGGGCACGTCGAGCCCGGCACCGAACGTCGGCGCCATCGGCGGCGTGTCGAGGTCGCGCCAATCGTCGATCGCCTGGGCCACCATCTGCGCCGTCGCCGCCGACAGTGTCCAGCCAAGATGACCGTGGCCCGTATTGTAGAACACGCCCGGAATCCGTCCGGCGCGAACCACCGGCATCATGTTCGGCATCATCGGGCGCAAGCCCGCCCATGGCACGACTTTCGACGTGTCGATCTCCGGGAAATGATGCCGCACCCAGTCCACCAGCGGTTGAATGCGATCGGCGCGAATGTCGCGGTTGAAGCCGTTGAACTCGGCGGTGCCGGCGACGCGGAAGCGGTCGGCGCCGAGCCGGCTGGTGACGATCTTCGCAGCTTCATCGAGCAGGCTGACGGTTGGGGCCGCATTCCGGCTTTGCGGCGCATCGAGCTGCACCGTGATCGAATAGCCCTTCACCGGATAGACATTGACGCGGTCGTTGAGCAGGCTGGCGAAGTGGCGGCTCGCCACGCCGGCGCAAATCACGATCCCGTCCGCCTGTAGCTGCTGGCGCGTCGCGACCGCAGCATCATGTGAAGCAGCTTCGTTCCAGCCGATGCGGAAGCCGTCATCGCCGTGTGCGATCGTGTCGACGTCGGCTTCATGGACGAAGCTCGCGCCACGGCGGATGCAGGCGTCGGCAAGCCCACGCGTGAATTTGTGAATATCGCCGGTCGCGTCCGACGGCGTGAAGAAGCCGCCATAGCAGGTTGTCTGCAGCGCGGGTTCGATGACGCGGATCTCGTCCGGGGTCACCGGCCGGCGGTCGAGCCCGCCTTGCTGCAGCAGCGTGTTGACCTTGAGGCCGGCTTCGAAGCCGGCCCTGTCGTGATAGACGTGCAGGATGCCGCGGCGTTCGAGATCGAAGGCGATGTTTTCGCGCTCTGCGATCGAGAACAGATGCTTGCGCGCTTCGATGGCGAGCTTCGTGGTCTCGATGGTGTTGCCGCGATAGCGCGTGATGTGGCCTACGAACTCGCCGATCCAGGAATATTTGTGCCAGCTCGGCTTCGGGTTCATCAGCAGCGGCGCGTCGCTTCTCAGCATCCAGCGCAGCCCCTTGAGGATGGTCGCGGCGCTGTTCCACACCTCGGCGTTGCTGGCGGAGAGTTGTCCGCCATTGGCGAACGAGGTTTCCATCGCGGCGTAGCGATGCCTGTCGAGGACAGTCACCTTGTAGCCGCGTTCAAGCAGGGCATAGGCCGTCGTTACGCCGGTGATGCCGGCGCCGATGATCGCGATGTGTGGCATGATAGTTGTCAGGCTCCCGTGGGTTAGAGTCGCCGAACCGCCGGTGAAACCGGCATCGGCGCCCCATCTGTCACGGTACCTGAGAGCTTGATCCGCATCGGGCTGTGGCCAGAAGCGAACTATCCCCTTCGGTGGACGTCATGGCCCTTGATGTGCGGCCATGTTCGTCTCTCTCCAGATCGTCCTGACGATACAGTCCTTTTGCCTGAGAGTTTCCGGGGCGGTTGCTCCGTCGGCGCCGAAGCCAACAACACGATTGTTGTCGCTTCGATCTCTCCCGCATCGTCGCGTTGGACGGCCGGACCGTAGGCGAAGCCTCAAAAATGGACAAGGCTAAATTTCGATCCGGCAGTGCCAACGTGTTGTGCAGTGCAAATCGATGTCAGTCCAGCGTCGCCAGCAGTGCCGCCATCAGGCGGCCGCGTTCGGCGAGGCTGTCGACCTCGATGTGCTCGTTGAGCGTATGTGCATCGGCGCCGCGAACGCCAAGGCCGTCGAGCGTGGGGATGCCCATCGCGCCGGTGAAGTTGCCGTCTGAGCCGCCGCCGGCGCTGCCGTGCGGCAGATCGAGACCCATCGCTGCAGCAAGGCCTTTTGCCTTTTCATAGAGCGCCATGGTGCCCGCATCGGGCTCCCACACCGGGCGGGTGACGCCGCGCGTCACCTTGAAGGTCACGTCGTTGGCGGTGCCCGACAGTGCCAGCATGCGCTCGACGCCACGGTCGAGATCGGCCTGGCGCTTGGCCATGCTGAGCGCTTCGCCGGTACAGGTCGTCGCGACGCAATTGACCCACTGGCCGCCATGCACGATGCCGACCGAGAAGGTGCAGTCCTCGGTGGTCATGCCGTCGATGGCGATGATCTGCCGCGCCATCTCGCGGATCGCGGAGCGGCCGGAAGACAGCGTTGCGCCGGCATGGCTGGGCTTGCCGGTGGCTTCCAGGTTGAAGCGCGCGATCGCATAGCGGCCGGTGACGACGCCGTTATTCGGACGGCCGGGCTCCGGCACCAGCACATATTTGTTGCGCGCGGCTTCCGCCTCGATGATGTCGCGCGTCGACGGCGTGCCGACCTCTTCGTCGGGGGTGAACAGCACGGTGATCGGCAGCGGAGTCGTAAAGGAGGCGCGCGCCAATTGCCTGATCGCCTCGATCGACAGGTAGTTGCCGCCCTTCATGTCGAAGATGCCCGGCCCGAAGCACTTGTTGCCTTCGCGCCGCCACTTCAGCTTCTCGATGGTGCCGACGGGGTGAACGGTGTCCAGATGGCCGGCGATCAGGATGCCGGGCTGGCCTTGTTTCGGATGGGGAAAACGGGCGCGGACGCAGCCCGCGAAGCCCTGGCGTCCGGCGATGCGCTCGATCGTCGCACCCATGATCGCCATCTCGCGGGCGGCGAGATCGAGCATGCGTTCGACCGCGGCGGCGTCCCAGGTCGGGCTTTCGCATTCCACCCAGCTGCGCAGGCCCTGCAGCATCGTTTCGGAATCAAAGGGGAGATTGGCGGGGTTCATCGTTGTTCTCTCTTGTTGTTCTGACGGCGCCGGCATCGCGCGCGCGTTACGAAAATCTCAGCCGACGATTTTGTAAAGCCAAAATCTGGCGCGCGGCCTCATTCGTTTGTGTACGTCCGATGCGACCTGAAACCGATTGACGCGCTTGGCGCTTGGTGCAAGTCTCGATTTCACAAGCCATACAGCATGTTAGTTCGCCTAAATAACGAACCACATGCATAACGAATAAGCCGGCTTTGACCAGTTACACGTCAGGAGAGATTGCATGTTCCCTATCTCGCGTTGGAAACACCGCACGCTAGCGGCCGCGTTGACGGCGCTCGCGCTGTCGTTCGCGCCGCAGGAATTGTCATTCGCGCCGCAGGCGATGGCCGCGGGCAAGACCATCACCGCGGTGATGCACTCGGATCTGCGCGTCATCGATCCGATCATGACCACGGCCTACATCACCCGCGATCATGGCTACATGATCTATGACACGCTGCTGGCGACGGATTCCAATTTCAAGATCCAGCCGCAGATGGCGGACTGGAAGGTTTCCGACGACAAGCTGACCTACACGTTCACGCTGCGCGACGGTCTGAAGTGGCACGACGGCGCGCCGGTCACCGCGGAAGACTGCGTCGCCTCGCTGCAGCGTTGGGGCAAGGTCGACGGCATGGGCCAGAAGCTGATGGACTTCGTCGCGAGCCTGGAGGCGACCGACGCCAAGACCATCACGCTGAAGCTGAAGGAACCCTACGGCCTCGTGCTGGAATCGATCGGCAAGCCGTCATCGCGCGTGCCGTTCATGATGCCGAAGCGTCTGGCCGAGACGCCGCCGGACAAGCCGATCCCGGAACAGATCGGCTCCGGACCGTTCAAATTCGTGCAGGCGGAATTCCAGCCGGGCGTGAAGGCGGTCTATGAGAAGAACAAGGACTACGTGCCGCGCAAGGAGCCGGCGAGCTGGACCGCAGGCGGCAAGGTGGTCAAGGTCGACCGCGTCGAGTGGGTCACGATGGCCGATGCGCAGACCGCGGTGAACGCGTTGCAATCCGGCGACATCGATTTCATGGAGAACCTTCCGTTCGACATGCTGCCGGTGCTCGAAGCCAATCCGGATCTCAAGATCGACGTCCTCAACAAGTTCGGCTTCCAGACCCTCGGACGCATGAACTTCCTCTATCCGCCGTTCGACAATCCGAAGGTGCGCCGGGCTGCGTTCCTGGCGATGAACCAGAAGGACGTGCTCGACGCGCTGGTCGGCAACGCCAAGTACCAGAGGATCTGCGGCGCCTTCTTCGTCTGCGGCACGCCGCTCGAGACCGACGTCGGGGCCGAAACGCTGGTGAAGGGCAACGGCCTGGCGGAAGCCAAGAAGGCGCTTGCCGCATCCGGCTATGACGGCACCCCCGTGGTGATCATGGCGCCGGGCGACGTCACGACGTTGAAAGCCCAACCGGTCGTGGCTGCGCAGCAGTTGCGCGAGGCCGGCTTCAAGGTCGACCTGCAGGCCACGGACTGGCAGACCGTGGTGACCCGCCGCGCCAGCCAGAAGCCGCCGAAGGAAGGCGGCTGGAACATGTTCTTCACCAACTGGGTCGCGGCCGACGTTTCCGATCCGATCGTCAACGCGTCGATCACCGGTCGCGGCAAGAATGGCGGCTGGTTCGGCTGGGCCGAAGACCCGAAGATCGAGGAGCTGCGTGACAAGTTCGCGCGCGCCGGCTCGGCTGAGGAAAAGAAGAAGATCGCCGCGGAAATCCAGACCGAGGCCTACGATCAGGTGATCTACGTTCCGCTCGGCCAGTACACCATTCCGAGCGCGTGGCGGAAGTCGCTGACCGGTGTGCTCGACGGCCCGGCGACGCCGATCTTCTGGAATATCGACAAGTCCGAGTAAGCTTGCGGCTTGACGCAAAAACAAATGGCCGGGACTTGTCCCGGCCATTTTCTTTTCGCGCTGTCGCGTGTCAGGTGTGGCTGTCGCGGAGCTGCTCCAATCCGTCGCTGAGCGGTGGTCCGCCTTGTGGTGCGTGCTGCGGCGGGGAGGGGCGCTCCTTGCGCTGATCGGGTTGGTCGGTTGCGCGCTGCGCGGATGGATCGTCGTTCGGCATCGTCATGCTCCAATTGCGGCATGACAACGAATACGCAGTGCACGGGTTCCGAACCGGCGACCGCTAATCGCCGTGATCTGGTCTCATGCTGCTCGGGCTCGACAGGTTCGTGAGCTGCGTCGGTCCGATGCCGGTTCCGCTCATCCAGACCGCCGCTCCAGCGGCAAACGCGAGCAGTCCGTACACCATGATCGCGCCGCGGATCCATCGCCGGTAGATCGCGCGGTCGTCGGGCGCAGCGTCGCGGAATTTCTGTGCATCGAGCCCGTTGCTGCAATGAGCCGCATCGTCGCCATGCTGGAGAGTAAAGGCACCATGATCGCGCGCCGTTTCGCTGGCAATCCGATTGCCCTTCGCAATCCGATTGCAGTTTGCAATCTCCATCGCCGCCTCCGACCAAAATTGATTTCGAAATGCAACAGCCGCGAAAATCCGCGGCCGGAATTTCCAATGCGGGCAAGACTACGACAGACAGCGACCGCGGTGTGTGAACTGCGCCACAGCCGGAAAACACGACGCTGGCCCGCTCGGGTGCGCGTGGCATGCGAAGGTTGGTGCGGGCGGTGGGACTCGAACCCACACGACGTTGCCATCGAGGGATTTTAAGTCCCTTGCGTCTACCAGTTCCGCCACGTCCGCGTTGCGCCAGGCGCGTCGATTTCTAGCGCGTTTGGGCGCGGAGTGGAATTGTCATTATCCGGTGCTAACAGGTGAGCTTTCAAAGGCTTAAGCGGCGGCCCGCAATTCCATTTGCCTCGGCGGCCGGGCATTGGGATAAGCAGCGCGCCGCCGCGATTGAGCCTCAATCCGGACACCGGTGGCTGCTTTAGGCAATCTCAACACTGTCCGGTTAAGAAAGCTGAATGTCCGTTCGTTTCCCACGCCGCCTGAAGCTGTCGCGCGCGGCGGCCGTCATCGCGCTGCTCGCCTCGGCCGCGGGCGTTTCCGGCTGCGCGCAAATCGGCGACACCGTACCGTCGGCATTCGCCGATCCCGCCAAGTACGAGCTTTATGATTGCAAGCAGCTCGAGAACGAGCGCAGCAATCTCAAGACCCGCGCGGCGGATCAGGAAAAATTGATGGCCAAGGCGGAGACCGGCGTCGGCGGTACTGTCGTCTCCGAGATGGTCTATCGCAACGAGCTGATCTCGATCCACTCCCAGCAGAAGCTGGCGGATGAGGCCTGGCGCAAAGGCAGGTGCCATGAAAGCACGCCGGACACGCCTGCGGCCGCTGCCCCCGCTGCCCCCACGCCGGCGGCGAAGGGCCCGCGCGCGCCACGGGGCCTCGTCCACTAAGCCGGCGTTTCCAGACGGGTCGGTCGTGATTGGCCGAGCTCAGGCGCGCCAGTCGTAAATCCAGTCCTGCCGCGCCAGCATCCGCTCCGGACCGATGGCGCGGATCGCCAGATCGCGCGCGATCGCCGCCGGCCCGCGCAAATGATAGATGCGGCCCTGCTGTCGCGCCAGGCGCTGCACTTTCAGCACGCGCCCGCGTCGCACCCGTGCGTAGCGCGTCAACGCGGCGGGAATGCCCGCGGTGTTTTCCCCGGTGCTGTCGCTCAAGGCCTTGGCGAGCACGGCCGCATCCTCGATCGCCATGCCGGCGCCTTGCGCGGCGAACGGCAGCATCGCATGCGCGGCATCGCCGAGCAGCGTCACCGCGCCTTCGCTCCAGCGGCCGATGTCGGGCAGGGTGAACAGCGCCCATTTGCGCCAGCCGTCGACCGCGCCGATCAGCATCCGCGCCGTCGCGGGCCAGCGCGCGGTGGCGAATGCACCCTTGATCTCGTTGATGTCGCCGGGCTCGCTCCAGCCCGGCCGGTTCCAGGTGCCCGATACGATCGCGACCACGTTGATCTGGCGTCCGGCCGAGATGGGATAGGCGACGAGATGCGCGTCCGGTCCCATCCAGAGCTGCACGCGCGGTGCGGTGTATTCACGCGGCAGGGCGGTGGCGTCCAGCGTGCCGCGCCAGGCGATCAGGCCGGAGAATTGCGGCTGTGCATCCGGAAACAAATGCCCGCGCACCGACGACCAGATGCCGTCGGCGCCGATCAGCGCGACGGCCAATTCCTCCTGCCGTGAATTGCCGCGGCGTTGCACGACGGTGAGGCCTCGCGCATGCTTGGTCACATCCTCGAACTGGCAGCCGAGCCGCAGATCGATATCGGGATGGTCGCTCGCGGCGGCCTGCAGCGCGGCCTGCAAATCGGCGCGGTGGATCACCCAATAGGGTGCGCCGGCGCGGAACTCGGCGGCCTGGCCAAGCGGCATCCGTGCGATCTCGCCACCGGCCCGCGCGCTCAGGATGTTGACGGATTCAGGCGTGACCGCGCGCCGCGCAAGCGGTTCCTTGAGCCCGAGCTCGACCAGGATGCGGCTGGCATTGGGAGAGAGCTGGATGCCGGCGCCGGCTTCCTCGAGCCGTTCGGCCTTCTCCAGCACGACGACACGAAAGCCCTGTGCCGCCAGTGTCAGCGACGCCGTCAGTCCTCCGATCCCGGCGCCCGCAACGATGACGGTTCGCGTCAGCGCCACGGAGCGGTCAGGCGACCTTGTCTTTCAGCACGCATTCCGGCGGCCGCGCTTCGCCGGCCGCGAGGTCGGATGCGAAGCGATAAAGCGTCGAGCAGTACGGGCAGATAATCTCGTTGTCGTTGCCGAGGTCGAGGAACACGTGCGGATGGTCGAACGGCGGGTTGGCGCCGACGCACATGAACTCCTGCGATCCGATTTCGATCACCGAGACACCGGCATCGTTATGGAAGTGCGGGACGACGTGGTCGGACATATTCTCACCTTGATGGCAACGATGGGCAGACGCAATCAACAGCATGCGGCATCGCGAAATGCCGCGCACCATACTGGCGGGAACAGTTGATTCCTAGAGCCCCGATGGCTCATTTGCTCATGCAAATTCGACACAATCTTGTCGTCCCAGAGAAGCCCTCCTTTGGTCGGAGCCGTTGTGTCGCAAAAACGGCACACTATCTCCAAGGCGAATAAAACTAGAGGTTTTATCGGAATGAATCGGGTGCGCGTCAGCTTGGCGGTGGTCGGCGTGGCAGCAAGTGCTGCCGTGGGCGCGGCTATTTGGCCGCACGCCCGTGACGCCGGCACCGTGCTGGCGGCGCGGGACGATCCCGCTGCGCTCGCCGACATCAGGCTCAATTCCGTGCTGCGCAACAACCCGGCGTTGATCGCGGACAATATCGAGGCGGCACTGGCTTCCGGCGATGCCGACCTTGCGGCCAGCTTTGTCGAACTCGCCGGCGAGAAGAGCATCGCACTTGGTGACGATCTCACCAAGCGCGTCGATGACGCGCGCGCCGAGCAATCATCCAGCATGCATTACGCCAAGGGGTTCGCCACCGGCCTGGTGACCGGCAATGCCGACGATGTCGCAAGCCTGTCCGGCACGGTCGCCGGCGACCTGTTCGTATTCGGTGATGTCCGGGACGTCGTGCGCGAGGGCAAGCACCTCGTGATGGGCGAGGACACCGACCAGCTGGTGCTCGGCCTCGCGGCCGCCGGGCTCGCGGTGACCGCGGCCACCTATGTGTCGGTCGGCGGCGCCGGGCCGCTGCGCGCCGGGCTGACGCTGGTCAAGGATACGCGCAAGGCCGGACGGCTGAGCGAGGGGATGATCGAATGGGCCGGGCGTTCGACCCGCGAGGTGGTCGACCAGCCGGCGCTGCGCGAGGCGGTCGCATCCGGCTCGGTGCTGCGGCCGGTGCAAACCGCAACCGCGATCCGCGCGGCCTTCCGCGCCGAGAAGGCCGGCGCGCTGGTGCGCGTCGCCAAGGACGTCGGGCGCATCGGCGAGGCGGCCGGGGTTCGCGCTGCGCGGGATACGCTGAAGGTCGCCGAGAATCCGAGGGAGATCGCGCGGGCGGCGCGGATAGCCGAGGTCAAGGGCGGCCAGACCCGCGCGATCCTGAAGCTGCTCGGCCGCGGCGCGCTGCTGCTGGCGGCCGGCGCATTCAATCTCACCATGTGGCTGTTCGGCGCGCTGCTGGCGCTGTTCGGCTTCCTGTCGTCGATCAAGGCCACCACCGAACGGGCCACCGCCTGGTGGCTCAGACGAAGCAAGGCGCTGCGCCTGAAGCAGCAGATGGCCGCTCAGGCTACCTTGGCGAGTATGCCCGCCCAGGGTTAGGCTTGCGGTCGCCTGTCCGATCGCCAATCGCAAATCCCAAGAACAAACGGAATGGATGATGCCGAGTTTCCATCACGGCGATGTTGAAATTGCCTTTATCGACGAAGGCGCGGGCGAACCGATCGTGCTGGTGCACGGCTTTGCCTCGAGCAAGAACGTCAACTGGATCTACCCGACCTGGGTGTCCGATCTCGTCAAGGCCGGCCGTCGGGTGATCGCGCTCGATAATCGTGGCCACGGCGAATCCGCCAAGCTCTACGATGCCGCGCAGTACGAGATCGCGACCATGGCCGGCGACGTGATTGCGCTGATGGACCATCTCGGAATCGCGCGCGCCGACATCATGGGCTATTCGCTGGGCTCGCGGATGACCGCGATCCTGGCGCGAGAGAATTCCGATCGGGTGCGCTCGGCGATCCTTGGCGGGATCGGCATCGGACTGATCGAGGGCGGCGGCCCCGGCGAGGCGGTCGCGCTGGCGCTGGAGGCGCCGTCGCTCGACGATGTCACCGACCCGGTCGGCCGTACCTTCCGCGCCTTTGCCGATCAGACCCGCTCCGACCGCCGCGCGCTCGCCGCCTGCCTGCGCGGCTCGCGCCGCCTGATGACGCGCGAGGAGGCGGCCGGCATCCGCGTGCCGGTTCTGATCGCGGTCGGCAGCAAGGACGAGATTGCGGGCTCGGCGTCAGCGCTCGGCCGGATCATTCCGGGTTCGGAGGTGCTCGACATTCCGAACCGCGATCACATGCGGGCGGTCGGCGACAAGGTCTACAAGACCGGGGTCACCGATTTCCTGTCGCGGCGAAAATAGATCGTCGGCTTCATCCCTGGCGAAGGCGCGCGCGGCCGCGATCAGCACCACGAAGGTCGCGACCCACACCATGCGCGCGCCGTAGCGGTCGTGCGGTCCCGAGATCACGCCGCAGACAAAGGCATTGCCGAGCAGGGCGAGCGTGACCGTGCCCGCCAGCAGCGTCAGATCGTCGAGCCGCCGCTGCCACAGGCCGCGGCCGAACAGGATGACGACCAGGAGCATCGAGCCCAGCGCGACCGGCACGTGGATGCGGTTGATCGCGGTGAAGTCGAGATGCCAGCGTTGCTGCCGCGCCGCGCGCATCGGCCGGACCTGTTTGGGAATGTAGCGCTCGATGATGCCGTAGGTATGCGGGATCCAGCCATTGGTGCCTTCACCGGTCGCGACGTGCATGAGCTGGTCGGCGGTTGCCGTCAGCGCCGCCTTTGCCTGCCATTCCGGATATTCGGCCAGCGAGCGCAGCACGATGGTGCCCATCTCGTCATTCAGTCCCTTGAAGCGGCCGAGCGTGTTGAACATGCTGTGGCCCCACAGGAAGTCGTCCGCGGTCGGCGGCAACTCGTTGCGATAGGGGCAGAGCTTTAGCTTCTCCGTCGCGCAATGATCGTGCAGGTATTGCGCGACGATGCCATCCTGCAGCATGCGGCCGAAGGCGACGCCATAGCCGCCGGGCGTCCAGGCCAGCTGTCCGGACAGCGCAAAGTTCGCCGCCAGCAGCATCGCCGCGCCGGCGACGGTGGTCAGGCTGCCTTGCACGAGGCCCGCGAACGGGATGCGCTGCCCGAGCCATGGACGCAGCATCCAGCCGACGCAGCACAGGCCGAGCAGCACCGCCAGCGTCGCGCTGTGCGTGGCGGCCGAGAACGCGATGAACCCGAACAGCACCGCCTTCTCCAGCGTCGAGATCCGTTCGCCGTGCAGGATCAGGATGAAGAGCGCGAGCACCGAAAGGCCGGCGAAGATGTCGGTCAGCAGCATGCTGTCCAGCCAGGGCAAGGCGGTGGTTGCGATCAGCGCGAGGCAGATCGCGATCAGCCGGACCGGCCGGGCGAGGCCGAGCACGCGCAGCGTCAGTTGCAGGATCCACAGCGTCGCCAGGGTCTGGATGCCGAGGTTGAGCCAGAAATCCGATGTCTCGCCGACATGGAGGTAGATGCCGAATACCGTGGACCGGCTCGGCACCAGGTAACCCTCATACCAGCGCGCCAGATAGCCGCCGGTATCCCATTGGAGCAGCGGATAGCCGTTCCAGAAGGCAGGGGCGAGCAGCAGGAGGGGGATGGCAATGGTCGCGATCCAGACCGACCGTGCATCGGTCAGGCGGGCACCTAAACTCCGGGTATTGATGATTTTCCCCCTTTTATTGGGGCCGACCATGCCCAAAACCACACGGGGGACGAAATCCGCCAATAGTTGCAGAAGCACGGCTTGATTTCGGCAAAATCCCGACCAATTCCCCTAGACGCCGGCCCGGGGGTGTTCGGCTGGGGTTTACCGTACTGAGCCATCCCGGGACGCGCTGGGTCCATCGTGCTATAACGCACATCAGAACAACCGAATTGCGAGAGCAGCTATGGCAGTTCATCAGGTCAATCCGCAGGGAGGCAAGCTTGCGGCGCTCGATCCGATCTGGGATCGAATCCGCGGCGAGGCGGAGGACATCCTGCGGCGCGAGCCGGAACTCGCATCCTTCATCTATGCGACCGTGCTGCATCATGAGCGGCTGGAAGATTCGGTGGTCCATCGCATTGCCGAGCGGCTCGATCACGCCGCGCTGTCGGGCGACTTGATCCGCCAGACCTATGGCGAGGCACTGCGCGATGAGCCCGATATCGGCAACGCGTTCCGCGCCGATCTCGTCGCCGTCTATGACCGCGATCCGGCGACCTCGCGCTTCATCGATCCCTTGCTCTACTTCAAGGGCTTTCACGCGCTGCAGACCCACCGTCTCGCGCACTGGCTCTATCAGAAGGGCCGCAAGGATTTTGCCTTCTACCTGCAGAGCCGCTCCTCGGCCGTGTTCCAGACCGACATCAACCCGGCCGCCAGGATCGGCCGCGGCATCTTCCTCGATCATGCCACCGGTTTCGTCTGCGGCGAGACGGCGGTCATCGAGGACGATGTCTCGATCCTGCATGGCGTCACGCTCGGCGGCACCGGCAAGGAGAACGAGGATCGCCATCCGAAGATCCGCCACGGCGTGCTGATCGGCGCCGGCGCCAAGATCCTCGGCAATATCGAGATCGGTCATTGCGCGCGCATCGCGGCCGGCTCGGTCGTGGTCAAGCCGGTGCCGCACAACGTCACGGTCGCGGGCGTGCCGGCGAAAATCGTCGGCGAGGCCGGCTGTGCCGAGCCGTCGCGCACCATGGACCAGATGCTCGGCGCGATCGGGCTTTGATTTCACTCGCTTTCTGATCGCGGCGCGTTCCTGACCGAAGTGGGCGCCGGTTCGCGTGAAGAAAACGCCACAAAGCACAAAACGAGAGTCGTGTGCGCAACATCACGTCGCCAAAGCCTGAAAAGGCTCTGGCGATCTTTGCCGTCTCGTCCTAAAACTCCCCCGAAAATCATCGACCCGATTGGAGACGGCCGTGGACGTTCAGGAAGTCAGGAAGCTCGACGCGTATCTCAAACGCGTGTTCAGCAATCCCAAGATCCGCGTGGTGCCGCGGCCCAAGAAGGACGACTCGGCCGAGGTCTATATCGGCGAGGAGTTCATCGGCGTGCTGTTCGTCGACGACGAGGACGATGATCGCTCGTTCCAGTTCCAGATGGCCATCCTGGAAGAGGATCTGGCCGAGTAAGGCGGAACAGCCTCGCCTTCACACGTCGTTACGACGAACTCGCGACAAAATTGCAGAGCGATTTTGCGCTGGAGCGACCATCCTTCGCGGACACGTCGCTCCGCTTGCAATGACAGTGTCATCCCTTCGCGTTGTGCATCTGCGCGGAGAGACGGTTCATCGCGGTGGCGATGTCGCGCCACTGCGCGAGCCAGCTGCGCGGAAAGCGAAAGATCAGGTCGGCGCCGTCGATGCGCCGCTCACTCAGGCACATGCCGGGCGTCGAGGTGTCGCGCGTGCAGCGCGCGGTCAGCTGCGGCTCGCTCGCGGTGAACAGGTCCTCGCCGCCATAGGGCGTGCCGTCGCGGAACGCGCGCGCCGTCAGGCCGTCATCAATGTTTGCGCGCTCGTCGAGATAGCGCGGATAGATCGTGCGCAGGCGCATGTCCGGCGCGAGTGAATCGTGGTGCGCCGCGATCGATACGAAGATCCTGTCGATCGGCTGCACCTTGTCATCGACCGTATCGGCGCTGTAGTGCTTCGGCGCGGCGGGCGCGTCCAGCGACGGATAGAGGAAGCTCAGATCGACGCGCTCCTGCGGCCCGGAGTGGCGCTGGATCTTCATGCGCACCGCCATCGTCGGCACGTTGAACAGCGTGCCGCCGACGCTCACCGGCAGCCGCGACGGATCGCTCGGCGGGATGGTCGTGTAGGTCGGCCACAGCAGATAGGCGACAAGCGCGACCGCGCCCGCCGCGATCACCGCCGAGGCGATGATCGGAACGAGATGCGCGCGCGGGTTGCGGCGGGTGTCGCGGGCGAGATGCTGGGCGGTCGAGAGAAGCGTCATGAGCGAGGCTGAGATCAGGTCGGGAGTGGCCGAATCATCTGCCGAATATGCCACGTAGCGGGGAATTTCCGTACGATTCCAATGGAATCCGGGACCGAATGGCCATGCGCAAACGCCGCGCCTGATGTGTCCGGTTAACCTTTCCTTAAGGATGATGTGGCGGCAGGCTGCCAATTCTGCGAAGCAGGGCGGGTGGCCTGTTGCGTAGCGGAAGTTCCGATGTCGCCCGATACCTTGAATTCCCTGTTCTCGCTCTTGATCGGTTTCGCGCTCGCGGGCGCGCTGGCCAACGGTTACCAGGCGATGGCGGAGCGCCCGGCCGGTTTCGGTCTGCTGCAGGAGGGCGCGGCGCCGAAGACCTTCGCCGCGGTCCCGTTCCTCGTCTTCGCCGCACCGTTCATCATCATGCGCAACACGCTGCGCGGGGCGCGCATCGAGCGCCGCCGCTTCGAATTCGTGATGATGGCAACCGTCATCTCCGGCTTCTGGAGCCTGATGTCGGGCACCTTCTTCGTGATGACGCTGCGCGCTGCGGGCGTGCTGGCCTGATCCGATCATGATCCGCGGCCGATCACGGTCGCGCTTGCTTGAAACCATGTCGGCCGTCGTGCCAAGGTCTCCTGCGATCAGGGCTTCGGTTCTGATTGAATCAGAAGCCGAAGCTCTGGATTTTCGTTTCGACGCGTTTTCTTCACGCGAACCGGTGTCCACTTCGCTCGAAAACGCTCCAGGGAGACCTCAATGGCGATCTACGAACTCGACGGGCAGGCGCCCGATCTTCCCCCCGACGGCAGCTACTTCATCGCCGACAATGCCGTGGTAATCGGCAAGGTCCGCCTCAAGTCCGCCGCGAGCGTCTGGTTCGGCGCCGTGCTGCGCGGCGACAATGAGTGGATCGAGATCGGCGAGGGCTCCAACGTCCAGGACAATTCCACCCTGCACGTCGATCCCGGCTTTCCCCTCAGCATCGGCAACAACGTCACCATCGGCCACAATGCGATCGTGCACGGCTGCACGCTGGAAGACGGCGTGCTGATCGGGATGGGATCGATCGTGATGAACGGCGCGCGGATCCGGCGCGGCAGCGTGGTCGGTGCCGGCTCCGTCATCACCGAGGGCAAGGAGTTTCCGGAAAATTCCCTGATCATCGGTGCGCCCGCGCGTGTGGTGCGTACGCTTGACGCGGCGCAGGCCGAAGCGCTGTCGCGGCCGGCGAAGTCCTACGCCATCAGGGGCCCGCAATACAAAACGGGACTGAAGAAGATCGGCTGAGGCCTCAGCGCTTGCGGCCGCGCTTGCGCGCGGCGTTCGGTGCGGCGGTGCGAGGCTTCGCTGCGTCTTGCGGTCTCGTTGCCTGTAGTCTCGTTGCCTCCTGAAGTCTTGCGCTCTTGCGCAGTGCATCCTTCAGGTCGATCGGAATGCCGTGCTTCTTGAGCAGGTCGGCGAAAGCTTCGTCGGCGAGCTCCTGCAAGGTCGCCATCCGGTCGCGCCCGAGTTGCTTCAGCTTGTCGAAAGTGTCGTCGTCAAACTCGATCAGCTTGCGCAAATTGCATTGCTCCCAAACTGTATTGCTCCAACGCCTGCGGGAACCGGCGTTTTGCGGACTCGTTGACGTCCGCAAGGGAGAATTGCCATGCGCAAATTATCTGTCACCACCGCGCTCGCGACAATCGCGATTGTGCTGACGCCCGCGGTTACCGTCGCCCAAGGTACCGGGAGCGGCGCCGGGACCGGCAGCCCTTCGTCAGCCAGCCCGACATCGCCGCAAGCCACGTCGCCGCCGGCCGGGACCAACAGCGCCGGGACCGCGCAATCCTCCGGCGGCCCCAATACCGGCAGAGGCGTTACCACCGGATCGGCAACGACGACCGAGAGCGTCGACAAGGCCATCGCCGACGAGAACGAAAAAGTCGAGCGCCGTACGAAAGGCATCTGCCGCGGCTGTTAACTTCTGAAGGCCGTGCTTTGATGAACGCGGGTCGCGCAGATGTGAGCGCGACATAGGCGCGCGGTAGAAACCGCGGTCCTAGATTGAGCTAGCATACGCAGGACGCGGCGGAGGAGGCTTGAAAACAAAGCCTTTGAAAAGAGGAGTAACGGGTAATGTTGCGTAAAACGATGATTGCCTTGCTGGCGACGGCCTCGGTCGGTCTGTTCACCGTCGATGCTGCGTCGGCACGCGGTGGCTTCGGTGGCGGCGGCTTTCATGGTGGCGGCGGCTTCCGCGGCGGTGGCGGATTTGGCGGCTTCCACGGCGGCGGCGCTGCATTCCGGGCGATGGGCGGAGGCGGTGGCTTCCGGTCGGCTGCGATCGGCGGCGGCGGTTGGGCCGGCCGCGGCTGGCACGGCGGAGGCTGGCGTGGTGGCGGCTGGAACGGCGGTTACTATCGGCGCGGCTGGGGCGGCGGCTGGGGCTATCCGCTCGCGGCGGCAGCGGTCGGCTTCGGGCTGGGCTATGGCGCCTACGATTACTATGACGGCTACTACGGCAATCCATACTACGCCGGCTACGGCTATGACGATGGCTACGGCTACGGTTACGGCGGCTGTTACGTCGTGCGCCGCGGCGTGATGACACCGTATGGCTGGCGCGTTCGGCCGGTGCAGGTTTGCAATTGAGCCATTCGCTCGCGCATGGCCGGTCCGTTCGCTCGCCATGCTGATGGTCTTGCAATGATCGGCGCGGCCGGCGTTTCGATGCCCGGCCGCCGCGTTGTCTGTCGCGCACTAGGTGGTGTGGACATTTATCGCATCCATAAGACGATGGCTGCGAGAGTAACGACGGCCAGGTAATTTCGGGCGGT
>NZ_JAUMTJ010000082.1:0-30935 GCF_032654765.1 Bradyrhizobium sp. 33ap4
AAGCGGTCTTAGGAAGACAACTATAACACTCAACTCCTTGGCTCACAGAACGACATGGCTACGATCCGACTTATCCGGTCGTGTAGAAATACAGGATCAATAGCGCTGCCGCGACGCACATGACACATGGCAGGATCGCGTAGACCTGCATGCACCGGACCGACCACAGGGAGGTGAGCAGCAGCGCGCAGGCAACCAGCGACAGGGCGCCGGCGCCGCGCGACTCCGAGAGCATGACGCAGGTGGAGGCCAGCACGAACGTCACGAGGAACGGTAGCCATCCTTGTCCCGCTATCTTTCGATAGCAGGCGAAGAACATGAGATAGGCCCCGGCGAAGCCGAGGGTTTGCTTCGACTCGAAGACCCCCTGCCACTGCCCCTTGTGCATCCAGGTCTGATCGATTCCGATGTCCGGCAGGATCACCGCACAGAGCGCAGAGGCCGCGATCAGCACCAATAGGCCGCGGGTGGCCGATGTCACGATGTCGTCGATATCGACGCGAGTGATCATGCAGAACGCGCCAAGCGTCGTGATTGCGAGCGCCGCGGCCTTCATCAGGGCCGCCACGCCGAGGTTGGTCCACAGCACGGAAACAGTGGCGAACGCATAGAACGCGACGATCACGAGCGCGTCGAGATTGAGGGCCAGCCGCAGACAGGGACGGATGAACAGGCTTGCGTAAATCAGGACGCCCCACATCAACAGGGCGACGGCTTGCTGTACCAGAGTCAACTCGGTCGGAAGCAGCGCGGCGTGGAAGGTCCCCATCGACATGATCACATTGATGGTGATCGACCAACCGATGACGGTCCTGGCGAAATTTTCCGCCCCGACGCCGGGTGCCTGCCAGACCGAACTGTCGATCGCACGTCCGTCCATTCGGTTGTACTCCGCTCATAGAATGAGCTTGCTGCTCCGGTGGATCGGAGCAGCACATTGCACTCGTGAGAGGCGTCAGTCTTTCGTTGACGAAGATCGGGTCCGGTTGAACAGCAGATAGAGCGCGTGCGGGTTGGTCGTCAGGTAACGCCAGAACAGCCGCCGCGGCTCGAGCCACAGGCGCCAGGCCCATTCGAGGCCGACGATCTGCATCCATCTCGGCGCACGCGGCCGCGAGCCGGACAGGAAGTTGAACAGCCCGCCCGAGGTCTTGATGACGCCGACATTGCCGAGTCGAGGCATGAATTCGTCGACGAAAGCCTGCTCATAGGGCACGCCGAGCGCGACCCAGAGAAAATCCGGCGCCAGGGCGTTGATCTCGTCGACCTTGGCCCGCAGCGCGTCGCCGCGCAGATAGCCGTGCGAATGGCCGACGATCTTGAGCGCCGGATAGGCCCGGCGGACATTGGCGATGGCAGCCTTGTTCTCGGCCTCGTTGGCGCCGAACAGATAGAAAGTCAGCCCGAGTTCTTCCGCCTTGCGCGCGACGTCGTGAAACAGGTCCGTGGTCGCGACGCGCTCGGGAAGCGGATTCGGCGACCGAAGCTTGGACACCATGACCAGCGGTTGCCCGTCGGCGTTGATCAGGTCGGCGGTACGGAACAGCCGATCCGTCATCGGCTCGGTCGAGCAGCGCGACAGCACCTCGCCGTTGGCGGAGGTCAGATACAGCGGACGATTGACACGCCGGTTCGGATGCACCGCCTCGACCATGAACTCGGCGGTCTGCTCGCGATCGAGCACGGCGAGCCGCAGTCCACCGATGGTCGCCCGGGGAACACCGGCAGTCGCAGCCCTGCCGACAGGATTGATACGCCGCTCCGGCGCACCGTGTGGCAATGATCCGATCTGCGCCGACGCCGGGGACATCTGCTCGGCCCGCGACGTGTCGCAAATCCGGACAGGCGGAGCAGCGATGTCCGAATTGAGACGCCGAGGCGGCTTGCGGTCGGCCTGCGGGAACGAAATTGCGTAGGAAGCGCGGGTTTTTTGGCTGTGACTCAGCATTTCGGCGGGACTCCAGGACTTGCGAGCCCTTAACTGCAATATCCGGTCCAGACCGGGTGCGATATCTCACCACGGCGCGATTGAACGCATCCTTAAGGGATTGTTAACGATGCTGATCCCCGGACGCGGCCAACTGAGATGACAGCCGATCGCAGTCGATGCGATGAAGGCAATGGCTCGCCCCGGCAACAATGTGCAAAGGTCGAGGCATTACATTAATACAAATCGTGTTCTGCCGCTGCCCGAGCCGATCGACCTTTGCTATAAGGGCGGCGTGCCGGATTCAATCGGCGCTTTGAAACTGTCGTTTTGTTTGGTCTCACATGAACAAGAATGATGACGCGTTCGATGTCTGCATCGACGACGCATTCGACTTCCTGTCTGAAGAGTACGTGAAGTTATTTGAAGGCTCGGACGCGACCGCCTTCCAGCATCCGCTATGGCTGGACAGCCTTTATCGCAAGCTCGCTCCCGCTGCGTCGGCCAAGCCGCTGGTCGTCGCCGTCCGCCATCGTGCGAACAGGTCGCTTGCGGCCGTGCTGCCGATGCTGCGCGTGCGGCGCGGCCCGATGCGCACCATCGAATTCGCCGATCTCCGCGTGTCCGACTATTTGTCGCCGGTGTGCAGCATCGCGACCTTCACCGACCTGCTGCAAGACCAGCGTGCCTGCGAAAGGCTTCGACAGGTGCTGCGGCCGTTCGACCTGCTGCGCATACCCAAGCTGCTCGATGCGAGGATGCCGATCGAGAATCTGCTCGGAGCGCCCCATCGCAGCCTGATGGATACCAATGCCTACGCGACGGTCCTGGTTGCGCCGTTCGAGCAGTGGCAGATCAACGCAATGGGAAAGTCGTACCAGAAGGAGCTGGCAAAGAAATGGCGCCAGATCCACAAGAAGGGCACGCTCACCTTCTCATGCTGCGCCGATAGCGCTTCCGTCGGCGAAGCCATGGAGACGATGAGAAAGTTTCGCGGTCCGCGGTTTCACGAACAGGGTGATGGCGACCTGTTGCAGCGACCGGAGTATTTCGATTTCTACTCGAGCGTGGCGCTTCGCGGCATGGGCTCGTTTACCCGGCTCTACGCCATGAAGATGGACGGCAAAGTCATCGCGGCAGCCCTTGGGCTGGTTCACCGTGACAGCCTCCTTGTCGTCATGACGGCGTTCGATGTCGAGGGGTACAAGAGCCAATCGATCGGCGCGCTGACATTCGAGAGCGTCGCCAAGGATTGCATCGAGCGCGGCGGTCGGGTGCTGGACTTCACCATCGGTGACGAACCCTACAAGACGTACTTCGGCGGTCAGCCGACGCCGATGTCGGCCGTGACGCAGGCCGGGAGCGCGGCCGGCTCGCTCGCGCTGTTTGCCTTGAAGCAGGCGCCCTGGATCAAGCAGGCCGCCAAGCGTGTGACCGATTTCAGGCCGGTCCGCACCTCGACCGGCACGCGCTAGCGCCGCCCGGCGCTGGCAACCCGATCAGCGGAGCGCGCCGCGGACGCGCATCACCCATCCCGGATGAATCCGGTCCACCCGGTGTGTGATCGTGCGGCGCAGGAAGTGCAGCTTCCGCCGCAAGTTCCAGCGCACACCGGTGTTCAACGTCAAGGCCTGGCGGAAGCCCGCCAGGTGCAGCGAGTGCTGATCCGCGGCGAGCTTGTCCTGATCGGAATAGAACTGCGCAATCTTGTCCGTGCCCATACCGGCGGTCTTCAGCCAGCGCGGCACATAGTCCGTGCAAAGACGTTCGACGTCCACCAGCAGTCGGCCAACGCCGGTTCCGGCTGCGGGACAATTGGTCTGAAACGCATCGCCGATCAACACGACGCCGGGCTGCAGATGGCCCTCGGTCACGGTCAGATCCATGACCCAGTTCTGCACCTGGCCGACCACCTCGAAATCGCCGAGATAGGGCTGCAATCCCGGCATCAGGCGAAGCAGCGTTCGTCTGGTGTCGCGGCGCAGCTCACGCATGATCGGATCGGTCGGATCGCGGAACATGAACAGGTTCGCCCGCATGCCGCCCGACATCGGAAACAGGCTGAGATAGTCGACGCCGTCAGCCGCCTGCTCGCCATAGCAGGTCAGCGCATCGAAATCGAATGGCGCGTTGTCCGGCCGTGCAATCGTGAAGCCGAACGAGACAGAGTGGCGCGCAGCAAGCATCTGCCGGCGCATTCCGAGACTGTGGCCGAGCACGTTCGCCATGCCGGTCGCCAGAACGACCAGACGCGAGACGACGCGCTTTCCGGAGGCCAACGTCAACTGCTGACGTTCCTCGCTGCAGCTGACATTGGTCACCTGGTCGAGCAGCAAGCTCGACGCATCGGGCGTCAGGCCGCGTGCCATGTTGACTAGGTTGGCATAGGAAATCCCGTAGGACCGGCCGACGCCGATATCGACCAGCTTGCCGCTCCTGATGTTGAGCACCCGGTCATAGGGCGCGGCAATGGCCTCGACGTCGTCGATGAAGCCGAGGCGGCGCAGGATATCGATCTGCCGTCCGGCGATTTTTTCAACCCGGAATTCGTCCGGCGGGATCGATCGCTTGTCGATCAGGACGACGCGGTATCCGGCTCGGGCGAGCACAGCCCTTGCGAGCGAGCCTGCCAGACCGGCTCCGACAATTGCGACGTCCGCTTCGATGACCTCGGTCTCGCAGGCCACGATTGGCTTGGTCGCACTTTTCTCGGCAATCATGTTCGTCCGCTCCGACGGCTAGAGCGTTTTCGAGCGAAGTGGATACCGGTTCGCGTGAAGAAAACGCGTCAAAACAAGAATCTAGAGCCCCGTTCCGATTCCATCGGAACGGGAAAAGCTCTGGTTGGCCGCAGGACTGCAATTTCCTTGCCTGCGGTGCCGCCTTGCCGATCGAACACGGCGAGTTCCAGAATCGAGGTTAATGACAACGTCCGGACCACGATCTGCGGTCTCTCGGCACATGGCTTGCACGACGGTCGGCCATGAAACTGAATCTTTGCAGGCTCCGCAGCGGGATGGCGAGGCAATTGCCAGGCCATCGTGCAGCGACAAATGGCGTTGACGCGCAAGCGCGGTCTCTTCCGGTAAGGTCCGCACCACTGGACTGGACGCTGGAGGCAAATCCAACCTGCGCCGTTTGGAGACAGGGCAGACGGCGCCGTTCCAGAATGGAGCAACGCGACCTGGCCCTGTTCACAACTGCGTTGGGCCCGGCAGCCGTTCGAAAGGAACGGAATCTTAGCAAGAGAACATTAACACTCCAGGCTTCACCGATTGCTGCGGTCAACAGCCCGACTGGATATTGAGACGTCTCTGGTGATTGCCTCCGTGCTCCAACTGTTACGGCGCGACGTTACGCGCGGCGTTGCCGGGACCATCCTGCTCAAGGTTGGTAGCGGCGGGCTCGCATTCGCGTTGTTCTCGCTCGCCGCGCGGGCGATGACGCCGGACGCGTTTGGAAACTTCGCAACCCTGCTCTCCGTCGCCCAGATCGCCTCGGTCGTGGGCCTGGTCGGCCAGGAGCTGCTCCTGGTTCGATTTCTCAATGAGTATGAGGTGCGCGGCCAGGCCGAGTTCACCAAGGGTGTGCTGCTGTCGAGCCTGAAGAACTCCGCGATCGGGATGCTGATTTCGATCGCCGCGATCTCCGCGGTGGCAAGCATTCGCGGCGAGTGGTGGCTGTTGATCCTGTCGGTCTCGGCGTTCACCGCGATCAATGCAGGGCTGATGCTCGGCAGCCAGATCGCGCGATCGCTGGTCAGCATCCTGATGGGCGAAGGCAATCGGGAGTTCTTCTGGCGCGTCGCCGTCGTCCTGTTCCTGATCGCGGTGCTGTTCGGCCACCGGCAGCTCACCCCCGCCGAGCTGTTCAGCGCGATGTCGGCCGCGATGGCGCTCGGGCTCGTCGTGCAGATCGTATCGATCATGCGGGCGCTGCCGAACCTGCGGTCGGTCACGGCGCGCTTCGAGGCCTCGCGCTGGAACAAGAGCGCATTCCGGTTCTGGCTCGCCTCCATTCTCGAAGCGGCAAACCAGTATTTCGACGTCATCCTGGTCTACTGGATGCTGGATCCGGCCACCGCCGGCGTCTATTTCGCCGCCTCGCGGCTGGCGAACATCTTCGCGATGCTGTCGGCTGCGCTCTACACGTTCGGGGCGCGTCGGCTGCCCTCGCTGTATTTCAGCAAGAACCACGGCGAGCTCGAACATACGTTGAAGCTGATGGCCGAGGTGACCGCGCTCTGCGTGCTCAGCGGGCTCGTCATTGTCTGGGTGGGCGCCCCCTATCTGCTCGGCCTGTTCGGGCCGCACTTCGCGGCGCAGCAGTGGGTGCTGATCGTACTCGCGATCGGAACGGCCTTCCAGGCGGCAGGCGGACCCTCTGCCGCTGTTCTGCAGCTGACAGGCCATGAGCGTGATTATGTTCCCGTCGTCGCGGCCAATGTGGCGCTACGGCTGCTGGGATTTGTCGTGCTGATCCCGTGGCTCGGCGTGCTCGGCGCCGCGATCTCGGCGACGGTTTCGCTGGTCGTCGCCACCATCGCGCTCAACGTGCTGTGCCGGCTGCGGACCAGCGTCGACCCATCCATTCTGGTGCTGTCGCATCTGTGGCCGTCGAAAGGTGACGCCTACGCGGTCCGCGTTGCGGACAGCAACGACTAGACGTCAGCTGAACCGCCTTCAGCTCGCCAGGCCCAGCGCCTCTCCCTCAGGATCGCGAACGGCGGCATTGACCGCCACGCGATTGACGACCAGCACGGTCGGGACCAAACCATACCCGGATAGATCGGCCCGCGCCTTGCCGATCGCGGCCGAGTTGGCGGCCCCTTCGCGAACCACGAGGATCACGAGGTCGGCATGGGCAGCCAGCGCCACCGCGGCCGGCTGCAGCGCAAGCGACGATGCGTCGGCGATGATCAGGCCGAAATCGGCGCGAATATCGTCCGGCGGATAGGGCGGCGCCTTGCTGCTGGCGCCCAGCAACTCGACGACGGACGGCAGATCGGCCTTGATGATCCCCGATCCTTGCGGCGGCGCGGCCTCGGCGCGCCTGGATTCCATCTCGATCAGGACGCTGAGCATTCCGTTCTTGACCGCGGATCGGTTCAGCGACCGTGCAACGGTACTGCCGCCCGCACCGGCCTCGACCGACAGCAGCAGCGCCACCTTGCCATGGTCTCCCGGAAGCTGCTCGATGTTCTCGATCAGCAGCTGAAGATGCGGACTGAGATCAGGCTCGGCCGTCGACGAGATCGGGGTCTGCCAGACGCTCCTGACGGCGTCGGGCGACGCGATACTGGGAATGCGGGCCAGCACCGGCAATCCCGGCGGCAGCGCAGACTGCGGCGCGTCCGGCGCAAGTGCAGGCGCCTCGGCCCGACGCAGCGGCGGAATGGCCTTGATCGGGAGCTGCTTCAGATTCAGACCGGGAACGGCGACGATCGCCGTCGACGTCAGCAGCGAGACGATCGCGAGCGCGACCAGCAACAGCGGAAGCGGCGGCAGCGTCGAGCGCACCGGCGGCGTCGCGGGCGATGCGACCTTGGTCTGCGAGCTCTGCAGCAGCCGTTGCTCGTCGGTGGTCTTGTAGCGCGAGAGGAACTGCTCGTAGATATTCTTGTTGGCATCTGCATCGCGTTGCAATTCCTGCAGCTTGACGAGAGCCTGACCATCGACCAGGATTTGCTGTTCGACCGCCTTCTGCTGATCCTCGAGCGCCTTCTGCTGATCGCGCTGCGCCTCATATTCCGACTTCGCGGTCTCGATGTTCTTCTTCCGCTCGATCTCGATCTGGCGGTTGAGATCGCTGAGCTGGCTGAGGGCCATCACGAGGTCCGGATGACGATCGCCCAGCACCCCGCGCTTCTGTGCGATTTGATCGTTGAGCGCCGAGCGCTGGGCGCGCAGCGCGCTCAGCAGGTCCTGCTTGACGGGCCCGTCGACATTGGCCTTCAGGTCGCGCTGCAGCTGCTCATAGCGGACCTTGGCCTCCTCGGTGCGGGCGCGCGCGGCGGCGACCTGCTGGGTCAGATCGGTGACGCGCAATTGCTGCGTCGTCGATTCCTTGCCGGCGTTGACGATCCGGTGCTCGAGCTTGAACTTCGCAACGGCATCTTCCGAAGACCGCAAGCGGTCGTTCAACGTCTTGAGCCGGCTCTTCAGCCAGTCGGCGGCTTCGTCGGTCGCCACGCTGCGCGTGCCGCGCTGGCTGGCGACGAACGCCTCAGCCACCGCATTGGCGTAATACGCCGCGCGCTGCGGGTTGTTGGACGTGAACTTGATGGCGATGACATAGGTCAATCCGCGCCGGGAGATGTCGAGCCGGTTGCGAAACCGGTCGAGCAGGCGCGTCGGGTCGGTTCTGCCGCCGGAGATGTCGCTGTCTTCGGCGACCTTGAGTTGCTCGATCAGCGGCCCGAGAAATCCGTCGGATTTGGCGATCTCGACATAGCTCTGCAGTGCTGCGGCATCTTGACCGATGCCCGGCAGGACGTCCTGGTCCGTGGTGACGCGCTGCTCGCGCGGGTCGACCACGACGAGCGCGGTCGCGGCATAGCGCGCCGGAATCAACATCAGCAGAATGACGCCGACCGCGAAGATCACCGCGGCGAGCATCAGAATGCGTTGACCGTTCTCGCGGAAAAAAGCCACCACGCCGGGAATGCTAAGCACGCCCTGGGTGGTTTCCGCAGAGGATCGGCTGGTCGGCACGCCGGCAGCTTCCCACGACGCGGCGGGTTCCGTGGCTTCGGAACGTCTCGGGCCTACGCGGCTACCGAACTTCATGGGGCGGTTACTCGAATTCAACTGACAGTACTGCTCCAACGTAAATATCTATGGTTAATCCACGGTTACCCCCTCCTCATGCGGACGTAACCAATTAGTTAACGAGCCAGCTGTACCCTATGTGTGAAACAATGGCTCTCGATTGCTGGCAATGTCTGATCGCACTAAATGAGCAGTAACCTCAACACGCGCTACTCGATCTACGAGCGCGCTTCGCGTGATAAGTACGCGCGCAATAGCGAGGGAGACGATTTCACTCCTTCGACGGGTGAGGAAGCCGTGCTTCATTACAGGCCAAGCACAGAATTGCGCGAGGCATCGACCGCATCACGCGATCGACCGAACGAGAGCAAGCCAAAGCTGCGTGTCGTCCTGGTACAGACCCAGGCCGAGAACGCCGGCGCGCAGGAGATATCGCGGCTGCTCGGCGCGGGCCTCTCCGCGCGCGGCTATGACGTCGCCAACCTGTTCTTCTTCCGCAAATCGGATTCCTTCGACGAGCCGCCCAATACTTTCTATTGCGCGCAGACCCGCCCGGGAAATCCCCTGGCCCTGCTGCGGATGCTGTGGACGCTCGCCGGTCATCTCAGGACCATCAGGCCCGATGTCGTGCTGACCTTCCAGCACTTCGGCAATGTGATCGGCGGAGGCGTGTCGCGGCTCGTCTGCCGCGCTCCGGTGATCGCCAATCAGGTGTCCTCGGCGATGTCGATGAGCATGCCGGTGCGCGCCGCCGACATCTTCATGGGCTCGACCGGCTTCTTCCAGTGCATCACGCTGAACTCGCGCGACATGGAGCGTGAATACGCCCGCTACCCCGCGACCTATCGCGCGCGCATGACGCACGTCCCGCACGGCTTCGACGACAAGTCGCACAGCCTGCCGAAGAACATCGCGCGGCAGCAGTTCAGGCTGCCGCCGGATCGCACGCTGCTTGGCTGCGCGGCAAGGCTGCATCCGCACAAGCGGCTCGATGCGGCAATTCGCCTGCTGGCCGCCGACCAATCCTGGCATCTTGCCCTCGCCGGACAAGGCGCGGATGAGGAACGGCTGCGAGCCCTGGCGAGCGAGCTGAAAGTCGCGGATCGACTGCACTTCATCGGCGAGATCCCACCGCGCCAGATGGCCGAATTCCTGGCGTGCCTCGACGTCTTTGTATTTCCGACGCAGGCCGAAACCTTCGGCCTTGCCGCTGTTGAAGCCGCGAGCGCCGGCATTCCCTGCATCGTCAACGATCTTCCCGTGCTACGCGAGGTGCTGTCCTACCAGGGACAGCCCGCGGCGGTCTTCGTTGACGCGGCTAACGAGGCGGAGTTTTCGGCCGCCGTGTCGAAAGTCCTGACCGATCGTTTGTTGAGCGATCAGCTGCGGCAAAGTGCCGTGGGAAGTCGGGAGGCCAAGCGGTCTTAGGAAGACAACTATAACACTCAACTCCTTGGCTCACAGAACGACATGGCTACGATCCGACTTGACATGATTATCGAGTTTCGCTGCGATCGCGCGCAGGCGCGACTCTGGATGCGTCGCGAGACGCTGCGCGTCAGCGATCAGGATATTCCCGTTCAGATCGCCTGGACGACGACGCCGGGGCCGAGGCCCGCCGGCCTCGACATGCTGTTCGAGCTCGAACGCATCGTGCTGCGCAAGGGCAAGGCGGGTGATGTCGACAGGCTGAAGACGATTGCGGAACGGCCGCGCATGGGCAACCCCGATGTGGTGGTCGACTTCACCACTGCCGAGCGGGACCCGAACTGCTCCGCCAGGCTCTACCTCCGTCCACACTTCAACGGACAGGCGGGCGAAGCCGCCGCACTGGCCGCCATTCTCGCCGGCGACCTGCCGGTGATTGAAATCGTCAACGAGCTCGACGGCACGGTCATGGACCGCGGCCATCCCTCGGCGGAAATCGCCACCGGCCTGAGCGGCGGGCTCGAAACGGTGATGGCGCGCACCCTGTCCATGCTGCCGCCGATCCTGTCGGCGGCTCCGCGGCTGGTGCCGCAACTCGCTGTGCCGGCGACCGGCAGCGCGCCGGGAAATCCCGCGCCCTTTGTCCTGCGCGGCGTCGCGACCTCGATCGCGAAGGAGATCTATCGTCTTTGCTGCTACGCGCCGCATTGGCATGTCGGCTGGCGCTACGCCGACGACGCGGATATCTGGCGGACCGGTGACCTGTCGGGACCTGCCTGGAACGTGCTCGGCGATCCCGGCAATCACTTCTATGCCGATCCCGTCCCGGTGAAATGGCAGGGCAGGACGTTCGTGTTCTTCGAGGACCTCGACCACCGAACCGGCAAGGGCATCATCTCCGCGATCGAATTCGACGGCAACGGTCCGGTCGGCACGGTGCTGCCGGTGCTCGAAGAGCCGTGGCACCTGTCCTACCCGTTCCTGATCGAGAACAATGGCGAGCTGTGGATGATCCCGGAAAGCACCGCGCATCGCGATGTCCCAATCTACAAATGCGTTCGCTTTCCCGACAAGTGGGAACGGCAGGGCACGCTGCTGTCCGGGCTCGAACTCGCCGACGCGACCATCACGCAGCATGACGGCCTCTACTACATGTTCGGAGCCTGGCGCGACGGCACCGGCGGATATTCCGACACGCTGGCGATCTATTACGCCGAGCAATTGTTCGGCCCCTGGCGGCCGCATGCAAGCAATCCGATCCTGATGGATCGCGCGACGACCCGACCCGCCGGCAATTTCGTGACCATCAACGGCAAGCTGTGGCGGCCGGTGCAGGACTGCACCAACGGATACGGCGCGGCGCTCGGACTTGCGGAAGTGCTCGAACTGTCGCCGACGACCTACCGGCAGGCCGTGCGCCATCTGCTCAAACCCGGGCCGCTGTGGACCGGACGCAAGCTGCACACGCTCAACCGCTGCGGCCGGCTCGAGGTGATCGACGGCTCGCGGGTCCAGCCGAAGACCACCGCCTTGCTGAACAGCCTGCGGTCAAGCGACCGACCAGCCCAGCGGGAGTGGCAAGGCACGCTGGCGAAGCCGATCGCGCGACGGCTCCACTAGCCTCGGTCGACCCGGTTCAGTTCAGGTCGGCACTCAGCACGCCGCCGAACTGCTCCCATGAGCTTCCGGTCCAGCGTTGCAGCTGAAGCTGCGTATAGGCCATGCTGTTGTCGGGGCCTGTGTTGATGGCGATGCCCGGCATCAGCGTCGGCAGCACGAGCCCTCTGATGTTGCGCGCCTGCTTCACGATGTTCTCGCGCGACAGGTCGTCACCGCACTGCTTCAGCACCTGCTCCAGGATCTGGCCCTGCTGGGTGCCGAACAGATAGTTGTTGTCGCCGATATCGGCGCCTGGGAGATATTTCTCGAAATGGGCGCGATACCACTTCATGCCGGGATCGTCGGCCCACTTCTTGTCGTTCGGATCCTTGGTGATGGTCGCCACGACAACGCCGACCGCCTTGTCCGCGCCCGCCGGCACGATGGTCGCGGAGACCGAGCTCGACACATAGTTGACGATGGTCAGCGGCGACCAGCCGATCTCGTTCGCCTTCTTGATCGCCTGGGCCACGAATTTCGGTGTGCCGGCGATCAGGAACGCCTGCGCACCCGACGCCTTCAACGTCACCACGCGGGATTCGATGGTCGGCTCGGTGACCTCATAGGGAGACGTCACCACCTTCTTGTCGAAATCGGCCTTCAACACCTCCTTGAACGCGGCGACGAAATCGCGGCCGAGATCGTCGTTCTGGTAGAGGATCGCGATCTTCGCATCGGGCGCCGTCTGCGTAATGTATTTTGCGTAGATCTTGCCTTCGGTGTTGTAGCTCGGCAGTCCCGTGGTGGTCAGCGGAAATTCCGCGAAATTCGTAAACTTGGTCGCGCCGCTGACGACGAACAGATGCGGCACCTTCTTCGCGGTGACGTATTTGATGGTCGCGCCGATGCCGGGCGTGCCGAGCGGGCTGAACAGGAACGCCACCTCGTCGCTCTCGATCAGCTTGCGGGTCTGCTCCACGGCCTTGGGCGGCGTATAGGCATCGTCATAGGTGATGAGGTTGATCTTGCGGCCGTTGATGCCGCCGCGGTCATTGACGGAATGGACGTAGGCGATCAGGCCCTTGCCGGTGTTGCTGAGCGGAGACGCCGGGCCGCTGAACGGGAACGTCGCCCCGACCTTGATCTCTGATTCCGATACCCCCGGCGTTTCGGCGCGGACTGGAGCCGCGGCAAGCGCCGCGAGCATCGCAACGGACACGGCAAGCGTCTTCAACAACATGAAATTCCTCCTGAGCTTTTATGAATTGACCAACTCTTGCGATCGGCGCGCGGCGCTACCAGGCTTCGCCGAACGGCCTGATCTCGACATTGAACGACCACGCGCTGCGATCCTGATGGGCGACGTGCCAGACCTCGTCGGCGATCGCTTTCGGCTTGATGAAGAAGTCGTCCGGCCGATCCGGCCAGCGCTTGCGCGTCCACTCCAGATCGATCACGGCATCGATCACGAGATAGGCGACGTGAACACCTTGCGGCCCCAGATCGCGGGCCATCGCCTCGGCGAGAATCCGCTGTGCCGCCTTGGTCGGCGCGAACCCCGCGAAGCCGGCCTTGCCGCGCAACGCCGACGTATTGCCGGTCGCGACGATGGCGCCCTTGCCGGCAGCGATCATCGCCGGGGCAAATCGCCGTGCCAGGTACAGCAATCCCATCGTGTTGACCTGGAAGTTGCGATTGAGAATCTCTGGATCGATCTCGCGGAAGGTGCCGAACGCCCCGCCGACGGCGTTATGAATGACCACGGCGGGATTGCCGAGATCGCGCTCCACGGCGGAGGCCACCGCCTCGACCTGCGCGGGATCGGACACGTCGCACCGATAGGCCTTTGCGCCCGGCAGCTGCTTTTCGAGCGCGGCGAGGCGCGCCTCGTTCCTGGCGAGAAGCGCGACGCGATAGCCGCCCTCAGTGAATCTCCTGGCGAGCGCCGAACCGGTGCCGGGCCCAACGCCGGATATCAGAGAGACAGGTGCGGTCATGCGATCAACCCTCCGCGTTGCGGCTCATGGCCTTCATGGTCAGGCGGCCGCCTTCGACAGCAGCTTCTCGACGTAAGGCTTGAGGTCCGGCCCGACATGCTCATGCGCGATCAGGCGGCCAAAGTGCGCGAACATCAGCGGATACTCATCCTGCACGCCCGAATGCAGGATTTTCGCCAATCCTTGCTTTTTCAGCTGCTCGGTCCGCGCATGTTCATTCATGAACAGCGCGAGTTCGGCGGCAAAGCAGATGTCGGCAATCGAGATACCGTTCCCGACCAGCGCCTCCCGCCGCGGCGACAGCGCCTGCTCGATGCCGGACGCATAGATCGCGAACGCATCCTTGGCTCGCGCATGAATGGCCGCATCGACGGTGCCGCCCGAGAGCGCCAGCAGATAGATTTGCGAGTCCCGCGCGAACACCAGGCTTACATCGAGAAAACTGTCGATCCGCGACGCCTCAAAGGCGTCGCGCCCGTAGAGCGGGAACTTCGCCTCGCCGAGCCGCGCCACCGTGCGCATGATGCTGTTCGATTCGAAGATTCCGACCTTGCCGTCGGCGCCGAACGCGGCCGGCACATTACCGAACGGCTGCGCCGCCATGAACGCATCGGTCTTGAACAGTTGCGCCCCGGTCAGTCCGACCCGCCCGGTCCGTGCCAGCGACGACAGCGAGGCGCGCTCATGCTCCGCCAGCGGGCGGGCATCATAGTCCCACAACCAGTCCCGCAACTCCTTGCCGGACGCGCCCCTGACCTCGACGTCGACGCCGCAGAACCGCGCCGCGATGGTCGCCTTCCAGACCCGTGGGTTCGGCAGATAGGAGAAGATGCGCAAGGCGGCCATGGCGGCTGCTCCGGTGCTGATGCCTCAGGCGGCCAGCTTCAGGATCTTGACGACGTCGGCGGGCTCGCGGATCGGCTGCGGGTTGGCCCGCGTGAAGATCGACAGCATGGCGTTCCGGCCGATCAGCTCAAACCGATCCTCGCCGACGCCGACATCGGCAAGCCGGCGCGGCAGGCCGAGCTCCGCGATGAACGCCGCAAACGCCTCGCCGGCGTCGCGCCCCGGCGCGCCGAGCGCGGCGGCGATCGATTGCTGGGCTGCCTCCGTCGCCGGGCGGTTGTAGCGCAGCACGCTCGGCATCATCACCGCCGTGCAGAAATAATGCGGCACATCGCAGGTGCCGCCGAGCACATGGCCGATGGCATGACTGGCGCCCATCGGCACCCGCGACTGCAATCCGAACGCCGACAGCCAGGAGCCGAGCTGGCAGCTCAGCCGCGCCGCCGCGTCGTCGGGGTGGGCCTTGGTGCGCAGCAGACCGTCGTGCAGATAGCGCAGCCCCTGCTGGCACACCGCATCGACCAGCACGTTGGGGCGGCTGGAGCAGATCGCCTCGATGCCGTGATCCATCGCCCGCGTCCCGGAACCGAGCCAGAGCTTCTCCGGTGTATATTTCGTGATCGCGGGATCGAGGATGATGCTGCGCGGCATCATCATCGGGTGGTTGAAGATCTGCTTCAGCTTGCGGCTGGTATCGGTGACCAGCGCGCCGGAATTGTATTCGCCGCCGGAGAGCGTGCTGGGGATCGCGATCATGCGCACTTTCGGCGTGCGGAACGGCCCGAAGCGGCGGTCCGGCGTGGTCTCGAAGCCGTCGAGGCCATCAGGCTCGAAGATCTCGTGCTCCATGCACATCAGCACGATCTTCGCCGCATCGACCACCGAGCCGCCGCCGATCGCGACGACGAGGTCCGCCTTGGCCTCGCCGGCTTGCCGCGCGATCTGCGTCACCACGTCCCGCGTCGTGTGCTGCGGCACGCCGTCGAAGGTCGCGGCGTGGCGGTCGCCGAGGGCTTGACGGATTTTCCCGATCTCGTCGGTCGTGGTGTTCAACGTCCGGCTGGCGATCAGATAGACGCGCCTGGCATCCAGCCGCTCGGCCTCCTCGCGCAGCGCTTCGGCCGCCGGCTTGCCGTAGATCACGGATTCCATGGTCGGGTATTGATGGCTGCCGGTGACGCGCATGCTTTCACTCCCTCGATGTGTCCGTAAGTTCCGCTGTCGGTCAGGCCGACAGCTTAGTGAAATCAGGCTGACGCCGTTCGGCGAAGGCGGCAAAGGCTTCGCGCGCCTCGGGCGTCGTCAGCCGCTCCTTGAACAGCACGCCTTCCTCGGCGATCTGCGCCGCGATCTTCTGCTGCTCGCGCATCAGCTTCTTGGTCATGCTGAGCGACCCCGCCGGCCGCCTGGTCAGTGCGACAGCCGCGTCATGCGCCCTCTTGCGCAGATCGGCCTGCGGCACCACGGCGTTGGCGAGACCAGATGCCAGCGCACCCTGCGCATCCATCGGCTCGCCGAGCGCGAACATCGCATAGGCCCGCGCGTGTCCGATCCTCAAGGGGAGCAGCCAGCTCGACGCCGCTTCCGGAACCAGAGCGAGGTTGACGAACGGCGTGATCAGCCGCGCATTCTCGGCAAGATAGACCAGATCGCAATGCAGCAGCATGGTGGTGCCGACGCCGACCGCATTGCCCTGCACGGCGGCGACCAGCGGCTTGCCGACCTTGCTGATGGTCTCGATGAAGCGATGCGCGGGGCTATCAACTGCGCTTTCGCCGCGTGCCTGGCTCGCGAAGTCGGCGAGGTCGTTGCCCGCGGTGAAGCTGTCGCCGTCGCCCTGGAACAGGATGACGCGGACGGCCGGATCGGTCTCGGCCTGCTTCAGCGCCTGCGACATGGCGTCATACATGGCGCCGGTCAGCGCGTTCTTCTTCTCGGGTCGCTGCAAGGTCAGCGTCATGACGCCGGCGGCGATCTCAACCTTGACATGCTCGGTCATGGCACTCTCCCGTCAGGCGACCGCGCGGGCCGCCGTGGTTTCGAACTTGCCGTCGAGGAAGCCGGTCAGCCGCTGCCGGATGATCGCTTCGGCTTCGGCCATGATGCGGTCGATCAGCTCCTTGACGGTCGGGATGTCATTGATCAGGCCGACCACCATGCCGCAGCTCCAGGCGCCGGCATCCATCTCGCCGTCGATCATCACCTTCGGATAGACGCCGGCGACTTGCTCGTGGATATCCTCGATCTTCAGCCTGGCGCCCTTCTCGCGCTCGATCTCGAGCAGCTCATCGACGCCCTTGTTCTTCAGCACCCGCTCGGTGTTGCGTAGCGCGCGCATCACGAGGCGGGTGTCGAGCTCGTCGGCGTCGAGCAGCGCCTGCTTCACATTGGGATGAACCGGCGCTTCCTTCGTCGCGATGAAGCGCGTGCCCATGTTCATCCCGGCAGCGCCCATCGACAGCGCCGCGACAAGGCTGCGCGCGTCCGCCATGCCGCCCGAGGCGACGAACGGGATCTTCAATTCGTCCGCCGCGCGCGGCAGCAGGATCATGTTCGGGATGTCGTCCTCGCCGGGATGGCCACCGCACTCGAAGCCGTCGACGCTGACCGCGTCGCAGCCGATCTTCTCGGCCTTCAGCGAATGCCGCACCGAGGTGCATTTGTGGATCACCTTGATGCCGGCCGCCTTCAGCGCCGGCATGTACTGCTCCGGGCTGCGGCCCGCGGTTTCCACCGCCTTGACTCCGCCCTCGCGGATCGCCGCGATGTATTCGGGATAGGGCGGCGCGGTGAAGCTCGGCAGGAAGGTCAGGTTCACGCCGATCGGCTTGTCGGTCATGTCGCGGCAGCGCGCGATCTCCTTCGCCAGCAGCTCCGGCGTCTTCTGGGTCAGGCCAGTGATGATGCCGAGGCCGCCGGCGTTGGACACCGCGGCCGCCATCTCGGCGAAGCCGACAAAATGCATGCCGCCCTGGATGATCGGATGCTGGATGCCGAACAGTTCAGTGATTGCTGTCTTCACAAGTCTCTCCCGCGTTTCCGCTCAGTGGACGATTTCGAACAGGCCCGCCGCGCCCATGCCGCCGCCGATGCACATGGTCACCACGCCGTATTTCGCCTTGCGCCGCCGGCCCTCGATCAAGAGGTGACCGGTGAGCCGCGCCCCGGTCATGCCGTAGGGATGGCCGATCGCGATCGAGCCGCCATTGACGTTCAGCTTGTCCGGATCGATGCCGAGCTTGTCGCGGCAATAGATCACCTGCACCGCATAGGCCTCGTTGAGCTCCCAGAGATCGATGTCGTCGATCTTGAGGTTGTGCCGCTTGAGGAGCCGCGGGATCGCGGCAACCGGGCCGACGCCCATCTCGTCCGGCTCGACGCCGGCGGCGACGAAGCCGCGGAAGATGCCGAGCGGCTTCAGGCCCTTCTGCGCGGCAACCTTGTCGCTCATGATCACGCAGGCCGAGGCGCCGTCCGAGAGCTGGCTCGCATTGCCGGCGCTGATGGTCTTGCCCTCGAACACCGGCTTGATCTTGGCGAGCCCGTCCGCCGTGGTATCCGGCCGCGGGCCCTCATCCTTGGCCAGCGTCACCTGCTGAAAGCTGACTTCCCTGGTGTCCTTGTTGACCACGGCCATTTTGGTCGTGATCGGCACGATCTCGTCGTTGAAGCGGCCGCCCTGCAACGCGGCGCCGACGCGGCGCTGGCATTCGAGGCTGTACTCGTCCTGCTTGTCGCGGCCGATCCCGTAACGCTCGGCGACGACTTCCGCCGTCTCCAGCATCGACATGTACATCTCGGGCTTCATCGCCATCAGCTCGTCGTCGACGGCGTGGAATCTGTTCATGTGCTCGTTCTGCACCAGGCTGATCGACTCGATGCCACCGCCGATCGCGATCTCGACGCCGTCGAGCATGACAGAGCGGGCGGCGACCGCGATCGCCTGCAGGCCGGAGGCGCATTGCCGATCGATGGTGGTGCCGGCGACCGTCACCGGCAGCCCGGCGCGGATGGCACCCTTGCGCGCGACGTTCATCACCATGGTACCCTGCTGCATCGCGCAGCCCATCACCACGTCCTCAACCTCGCCGGGCGCGATGCCGGCACGCTTCACCGCTTCGGCCATCACATGGCCGGCCAAAGTCGGGCCGTCGGTGTTGTTCAGCGCGCCGCGATAGGCCTTGCCGACGCCGGTGCGCGCGGTGGAAACGATGACTGCATCCTGTGACATGCTTGCCTCTCTGGCTTAGGCGACCGCGTCGAGCTGCGCATAACGCAGCACGTGATAGGCGGGATCGCCGAACTGGATGTTGATGGAGGAAATCCGCTTGAAGTAATGGCCGACATTGAGCTCGTCGGTCATGCCCATGCCGCCATGCAGCTGCACCGCCTGGTCGGCGACGAACTTGCCGGCATATCCGATCTTCGACTTGGCGCCGGAGGCGAGCCGAGACACGCCGGCCTCATCGTCGCTGAGACTGAGGCTCAGATGCTGCATCAGCGACAACGCCTCCTGATGCGCGATGAACATGTCGACCATCCGGTGCTGCAGCACCTGGAAGCTGCCGATCGTGACGCCGAACTGCTTTCGCGTCTTGGAATAGTCCAGCGTCGAGGCGTTCAGTTCGCCGATCGCGCCGACCGCCTCGGCGCAGAGCGCGCCGATCGCGCGGTTACGGCAGGCTTCCAGCGCGGCGACGCCCCCGCCTTCGCTGCCCAGCAATTCCGCGCGCACGCCGCGCAGGCTGATCTCGGCCGCCCTTCGGCCATCGATCGTCCTGAAGCTTTGCAGGTCGAGATTGGCGGCGCGGCGATCGACGACGAACAGGCTGACGCCGCCGCGATCGTGACGATGGCCCGAGGTGCGCGCGGAGACGATCAGATAATCCGCCCACGGCGCGGCCAGCACCGCCGTCTTCTCCCCGGTGAGCACGTAATCGTTGCCGTCGCGGCGCGCCGTGGTGGTGACGGTGGCGAGATCGAAGCGCGAGCCCTTCTCGGTCCAGGCCAGCGCCCAAAGTTTCGTGCCTGCGATGATGTCGGCAATGAACGCTTGCCTCTGCGCGTCGGAACCTGCCTGCTCGATCAAGCCACCCGCAACGACGACCGTCTCGACGAACGGCTCGACCACGAGATGCCGGCCGAACTCCTGCATGATGATCATGGTCGACAGCGGCCCGCCGCCGAGCCCTCCGACCGCTTCCGAGAACGGCGCGGCGAGTAGGCCGAGCTCGGCGAACTCAGCCCATTGCTTGCGGCCCAACCCCTCTTCGCTCGCGACGATCTTGCGGCGGGCGTCGAAATCATACTGGTCGCGCAGCAGCCGCTGGACGCTGGACCGCAACAACTCCTGCTCTTCCGTGAACTGGATATCCATCCGATCCTCGTTGCTTGTGGCTAGAGTCCAAGCACCGCCTTGGCGATGATGTTGCGCTGGATCTCGTTCGACCCGCCGTAGATCGAGAGCTTGCGCGAGTTCAGATATTTCTCCGACGCGGTGTGGCCGTAGTCGGGGCCCGGCATGAAGTGGTTGGCGCTGACCGGATGCTCGCGGATCGCGAGTCCGTAATTGCCGATGGCGCGATGGGTGAGTTCGGTGATGTTCTGGAAGATCTCGGTGCCGCGGATCTTGAACAGCGAGGCCGCCGGTCCCGGGTCGATGCCGCGCGCCATCTGGGCGACGACGCGGAGTTCGGTCGCCTCCAGCGCCAGCACGTCGAGCTCGACGCGGGCGATGTCCCGGATGAATTCCAGATGCGCCGGATCGTCTTCGGGGATCTCCGCCTTCACGATCTTCTTCAGCCGCGCGATGTAGCGCGTCGAGCGGCCGATGCCGGCCATGCTGGTGCGCTCATTGCCGAGCAGGAATTTGGCGTAGGTCCAGCCCTTGTTTTCCTCGCCGATCAGGTTCTCGGCGGGGACGCGGACGTTCTCCAGGAAGACGTCGTTGACCTCGTGCGAGCCGTCGATGGTGATGATCGGGCGCACGGTGACGCCGGGCGACTTCATGTCGATCAAGAGAAACGAGATGCCGGACTGCGGCTTGGCCGTGGGATCGGTGCGCACCAGGCAGAAGATCCAGTCGGCATGCTGCGCCAGCGTGGTCCAGGTCTTGTGGCCGTTGACGATGTAGTGGTCGCCGTCACGCACCGCCTTGGTGCGGACGGTCGCGAGGTCGGAGCCGGAGCCCGGCTCCGAATAGCCCTGGCACCACCAATCCTCGCCGGACAAGATGCGCGGCAGGAATTTCTTCTTCTGCACATCGTTGCCGAAGGTGTAGATGACGGGCCCGACCATGGTGACGCTGAACGCCAGCGGCGGCATCGTGCCAGCGCGCGTCGTCTCCTGCTCGAAGATGAAGCGGCGGGTGATCGACCAGCCGGGCCCGCCATATTCCTTCGGCCAGAGCGGCGCGATCCAGCCCTTCTTGTGCAGGATGCGATGCCACAGCAGCATCTGCTCCTTGGAGAGATCGGTCTCCGGATTGGCGACGCGCATCTCCGCCGGGTAGTTGTCCTTGATGAAGGCGCGAACCTCATCGCGGAACGCCGCATCTTCAGGGGATAGCGCGAGCTCCATCTGACCGGCTCCCTACCACTTCTCGCCGAAGGGCCGGATTTCCAACTCGAAGGTCCAGGCGCTCTTCGGCTGCTGATAGAGCTGCCAATAGGCGCCCGCGACCGATGCCGGCGGCATCAAGAGATCGGGATCGTCGAGCGCGTTCGGGCCGAGCGCCTCGAGGCGGCGCTGCCGCACCCATTCGGTGTCGACGCCGGAATCGATGATGAGATGCGCGACATGGATGTTCTTCGGCCCGAGCTCGCGCGCCATCGCTTGCGCCACGGCGCGCAGGCCGAACTTGGCGCTGGCAAAGGCGGCATAGCCGCTGCCGCCGCGCAGCGACGCGGTGGCGCCGGTGAAGAAGATGTTGCCTTCGCCGCGCGCCGTCATCAGCCGCGCCGCTTCACGTCCGGCCAGGAAGCCGGAATAGCAGGCCATCTCCCAGACCTTGCGGAACACCCGTTCGGTGGTTTCCAGAATCGGGAAATTGACGTTGGCACCGATGTTGAAGATACAGACCTCGAGCGGCGCATGCTTGTCGGCGTCGTTGAGGAACGCGGTGATCTCCTCCTCCTTGCGCGCATCGAGCGAGCGCGCATGGATCTCGCCGCCGGCGGCCTCGATCTCCTTGACCAGCGGCGCGAGCTTGTCGCCGTCGCGGCGGCCGGCGAAGATCGTGAAGCCCTCGGAGGCGAACTTCTTGGCGATCTCGCCGCCGATGAAATCACCGGCACCAATGACGGCAACCGTCCTGTTTCTCTTCTGCATGGTGGTCTCCGGTGTTGCTTGAGTGAATGATGTTGCGGACGACGCGGCAGTTTCAGCTACGCAATGATTCCGCAAGCTTGTGCTTCAGCAGCTTGCCCGTCGATGTGGCGGGCAGCGCATCCATCAGGATAATCTCAGACGGGCGCTTGTACGAGGTCAGTTGCGGGGCAACATGGGCCATCAGGTCCGCCGTGGTGACGGTCGAACCCTTGATCAGCTGCACGAAGGCCACGACCTCCTCATTGCCCTCGACCGCCCGGCCGACCACGGCGCACTGCACCACGGCGTCATGGGTGCTCAGCACCGCCTCGATCTCGGCCGGATAGACGTTGAAGCCGGAGCGGATGATCATCTCCTTGGTCCGCCCGACGATATAGAGTGCGTCATTCTCGAAACGGGCCAGATCGCCGGTGTTGAACCAGCCGTCGGGATCGATCGCCTTGGCGGTCAGATCGGGGGCGCGGTAGTAGCCGCGCATCACGTTGGGGCCGCGAACATGCAGCTCGCCCACTTCGCCTGGGGCAACCGGCTTGAGGTCGCGGCCGACCAGCTTTGCTTCGAGGCCCGGCATCACGGTGCCGACTGCGTGATCGGCCCGCGGATTGTCGGGCCGGACGCCGGAAATGCCCGGCGAACATTCGGTGATGCCGTAGCCGTTGAGCAGCGGCAGGCCGAGTTCCTGCTCGACGCGTGATTTGAGTTCGAGGTCGAGCGGCGCGCCGGCCACCGAGATCACCCGTAACCGGCCGCGATCGAGCCTCGGCAGGCCGGCATTGCGGCGGTATTCGAGCAGACGCTGATAGGTCGCGGGCACGCCGTTCAGGATCGTGATGCCCTCTTCAGTCATCGCCTTGACCAGCGCAGCCGGATCGTATTTCGCGACCAGCCGCACGGTGGCGCCGACCATCAGGGTCATCGTCAGCAACGAGATGCCGACGATATGCGAGATTGGCAGCACGCAATACTGCACGTCGTCGGCCGCCATCTTGCGGAACGCCGCGGTGGCGCGGGCGCTGAACAGCAGATTGCGATGGGTCAGCATCACGCCCTTGGGCGCACCCGTAGTACCGGACGTATAGATCAGGACCGCGACCTGATTGGCACCATCGGCTTCGACCGGCTCGGGCACGGTTGCCAGGTTCAAGCTTGTGACGGCGATGCCACGGAGCGGGCCGACATCTTGTATCGCCGCCTCGTAGCGCGCGGCGTGTGTTGCCGCCTCCTGCGACACGTCGGCGGTCAGCAGCACGCGGCGGGCGCCGCTGTGATCCCTGATCTGGTCCAGTTCGCGCGGCGACAGCCGCGGATTGACGACGATCGACCAGACATCGAGCCGGCTCGCCGCCAGCAGCAGGCAGGCCAGCGGAATGGAATTCTCGCTCACGATCATCATGCGGTCGCCGGCGCGGATTCCCAGTGCCTGCAAGGCCCCGGCGACGCGATCGACCGCCTGATCGAGCTCGCGATAGGTCAGCCGCATCTTGTCGTCGATCAGCGCCGGATGATCCGGTGTCGCCACCACGTGGTGATTGATCACCTCATGGATGCGGTTGGGCAAGCCTTCCACACTTCCTTCCGTCACTTGCGTCAGCGCCTGCACTGAAACCTCCCTGTCGCTGCCCTTTGGGCTTGTTGTGTTGAGGAATTTCCCGCTCAGGCGGTCTTGCGGTGCCCTGCTGCCAGCTGCGCGACGATCTCTTCCTCGACCTCGCGCACCTTGTCCTTGCCGAAGAAGATCTCGTGGCCGACAAAGAACGTCGGCGATCCGAACGAGCCGCGCGCGACCGCGTCGCTGGTATTGTCGATCAGCTTCTTCTTGACATCGTCCTGCTGGGCCCGAGCGACGAGGCGATCGATGTCGAGACCCGAGGACAGGAAGGCTTCGCGGAACACCTGCGAATCATCCATCTTCTTCGGCTCGACCCACATGTGGTGATAGGCCGCGCGGAAATACGGCTCGAACACGCCCTCGAACTGTGCAGCCACCGCGCCGCGCATCAGCGCCAGTGTGTTCACCGGGAAGAACGGGTTCGTGGTGAACTTCGTGATGTTATGGCGGCGCAGGAAGCGCTCGGTCTCGAGCGCATTGTATTCGGGCTTGTTCTTGATGCCGCGCAGCGATTCACCGGGCGACATGTTGCCGGTCGCCTTGTAGACGCCGCCGAGCAGCACCGGAACGTAGTCGAACTTCACGCCGGTGCGCTTCTCGATTGAGGGCAGCGCGAGCTCGGCGAGATAGGCGTTGGGGCTTCCGAAATCGAAGTGGAATTCGACCTTGAGCGGAGCAACCATGGAACGCCCTTCCCTTTGAGTACCAGCAGCCCTCAGCCGCCGCGTTGATCGAGCCGGGACCTTAAGTTCTATTTTAGAACTGTCAATATGATATTTGTCATCTAATGACCAAGTCACGGCTCCAGGTGACGCATCCTATTGAAATGACGTTAGTTCTGTTTTAGAATTTTACTAAGCGATATCGTTGCTGACCGCAGGAGATGCTGATGAAATGGGATGCCCTCGAGGAGGAGCCGTGCTCGGTGGCCCGCACGGTGGCTGTCATCGGCGACCGCTGGAGCCTCTTGGTCCTGCGCGAATGTTTCCTGCGCATCCGCAGGTTCGATGACTTCCAGGCCTCGCTCGGGATCACGCGGCATCTGCTCGCCGACCGGCTGAAGAAGCTGGTGCGGTTCGGCGTGCTGCGCAAGATCCCCTATCAGGAAGCGCCGAAGCGCTACGAATACATCCTGACGCAGAAGGGCCTCGACCTTTATCCGATCATCATGTCGATCGTGCACTGGGGCAACGTCCACATGGTCGATTCGCGCGGCCGGCCGATGCTGCACGAACACAAGACCTGCAAGAAGATGTTCGATCCCGTCATGGTCTGCTCGGAATGCGGCGAGCCGCTGAGCGCGAAGGCGGTCCACGTGCATCCGGGCCCGGGTGCGCGGAAATCCTCACCCGTGCACGCCAAGGCGCACGAGCGGGCCAGGCGTGCCGCTGATTAGACCAGGATATACTGTTTACGAAGCCGGCGCGCCTTGCGCTCGCGGCTGCTCAGTGTGACGGCGCAGCCATCAGCGCGACATTGCCGCCAAGCAGGCAGCCGACGGGACGGCCGCCGGCGAAGCCGATGCGGACCCGAATCTCGGACAGCCGCCCCATCGCCCTGCCCTGCAGGATTCGAATCTCGTCGTCATCAGGAGCGACCAGGCCGTAGTCGAGCAGGCCGAACGCCAGCGCCGCGGCCGCAATGCCGGTCGCGGCATCCTCCCGATAACCTGAGGAGCGCGGGAATTGCCGCGCCTCGAACAGGCGAGCCTTTCGGTCGATCACGGCGAATGGATAGAGCCCGGTCGATCCGATCCGGCCGCAGACCGCCTCGACTTGCTCGGCCGCGGGATCGAGCGCATTCAGCGCGTCGGGAGAACGCATCGGAACGAGTGTCTTGATCCGCGATGTGACGGCATTGCAGGCCATTCCCGCGCCCATCGCGTCGGGCCCGACCGCGAGCGCCCGCAGCACGTCGTCGCGTTGCGCCGTGGTGAGCGGAACGGTCTTCCCGGCCGGCTGGGTGATCTCGACACGCGGCTCGCCATGACGATCACGGCTGATGAAGCCGGTGACCGGACCGCTGCGCGTCGAGATCCGCATCGTGTCGCCCGGCAACTTTCCATGGCGCGCAAGCAACCAGAGCGCACCGATGGTCGCGTGGCCGCACATTTCCATCTCGTGATTCGGAACGAAGAAGCGGAACGTGGCGTCGAAATCGTCACTCTGCGCCGGCAACACGAAGCCGGATTCGTGACCATGGCGGCGGGCGACGTCCTGCATCTCGGACGCGCTCATGCCGCTTGCATCCACCACGATCGGACAGGGATTGCCGCCCTGCCCATCCACCGTGAACACGCTGACCAGTTCCGCTGTCGCCATGATGTCGCTCGCCTGTCTCGCCGTCCCTACTTGACCAGCGTCGCGCCGGTCTCCGGATGCTGCAGCCAGCCGAGCAGCGCCTCGTGGAAGCGCGCCGGCGCCTGGATTTGCGGCGAATGGCCGAGATCGGGGAATTCGATCAGCTGCGCATGCGGGATCCGCTTCACGGCCTCCTTGCCGAGCACCGGATAATTGCCGAGCGTCTTGCGGATCTCCGGCGGCGCGGTGTCCTTGCCGATCGCGGTGGTGTCCTTGTCGCCGACAAAGAGCAGCGTCGGCGGCTTGATCTGCTCGAACTCGTAGAACACCGGCTGGGTCGCGATCATGTCGTAGAGCCGCGCCGAGCTCGACGCCACGGCGGCGCGGCCCTCTCCGCGATACATGCCGGCCAGCATCTGCACCCACGTCTCGTAGGACGCATCCCACGTGTCGGCGTAATAGGTGGCGCGCTCATAGGCGCGGATGCTGTCTGCGGTGACACGCGTCTCGCGCTGCATCCAGCCGTCGAGGCTGAGCCACGGCACGCCCTTGGCCTTCCAGTCCTCCAGCCCGATCGGATCGACGAGAACCAGGTGGTCGGTGGCCTCCGGATACATCAGGGCATAGCGCATCGCCAGCATGCCGCCGGTCGAGTGGCCGACCATGATCGAATGCGCGATCCCGAGCGAGGCGAGCAGCGCGCGGCTGTTGCCGGCCAGTTGCTGAAAGGTGAACTGATAGCGCTCCGGCTTGCTGGACTTGCAGAATCCGATCTGGTCCATCGCGATCACGCGATAGCCGGCGCCGCCGAGCGCCTTGATGGTGCCGTCCCAGGTCGCGGCACAGAAATTCTTGCCGTGCAGCAGCACCGCGGTCTGGCCGTTCGGCGTCGCCGGCTTGACGTCGAGATAGGCCATGTCGAGTTCCTGCCCCTGCGAGCTGAAGCGATAATGCTCCACCGGATAGGGATAGTCGAAGCCCTGCAGCTCTGGTCCATAGGCCGGCTCGGCGGCCGATTGCGCCAATGCGCTGGACGAACTGAGCGCGACGGTCGCGGCGACGGCGATGTGAAACAGGGTTTTCAGGTGCATCTCGGCAAATCCAGAACTCAGGGGCGATCTCGTGATGCCGTAGCCGAACGCGTGGGCGCCATCCAGCGCCCAGCGATGATTTGTTCGTGATCTCCGCGCAAAATTACGCCGGATCGAACGCGCGGATCGGCGGCAGATTGCCGTTGAACCGCTCGACCTCGACGCTGGTGAGCTGGCCGGTGCAGCCCTGCGCGAAGGATGACGTGCCGATGTCGCGTGTGAGCACGTTCGGATTGCCGTGCACGCAGAGCGGCGCATCCTCCTCGGGGTCCATCGGATCGTACCAGGCGCCGGTCGGCAGCTGCACCACGCCGGGCGCGATGCCGTCGGTGACATGCACCGCGGCAAGGCAGGCGCCGCGCGCGTTGAAGATGCGGATGATGTCGCCGTCGGCGATGCCGCGCGGCTTGGCGTCGCGCGGATTCATGCGCGCGACCTCGCGGCCGCGATGCTTGGCGTCGAGCGAGTGGCCGCCGAAATCGAGCTGGCTGTGCAGGCGCGTCACCGGCTGGTTGGCGACGAGGAAGCACGGCGCGCCCGGCGTCGGCGTGTCTGATTTCGCGAGCCAGACCGGATGGCCCGGACAGTCGGCATCGCCGTGGCTAGCGATCTTCTGCGAGAAGATCTCGATGCGGCCGCTCGGCGTCGGCAGCGGGCGCGCGAGGGGGTCCTCGCGAAAACGGCGCAGCGAGCCGCCGTCGTCGAGATGCTGCGGCACCACCTGGCTGCCGCGTTCCCAGAATTCGTCGAAGCTCGGCGCCTCGAGCCCGCGCGCGGCGAGCGCCTTGCGGGTCGGCTCAAAGAGATGTTCCAGCCACTCTCGCGACGTGCGTCCCTCGGTGAAGGGCTCGCGGGCCCCTAACCGCTCGGCGAGATCGGCGAAGATCTCGTAGTCGTCGCGCGCAAGGCCGAACGGCTCGGCGATCCGGTGCATCGCGACCATCAAGGGATCGTTGCTGGAATAGCCGATGTCCTCGCGCTCCAGCGTCATGGTCGAGGGCAGCACGATGTCGGCGTGGCGCGCCGTCGCGGTCCAGGCGAGCTCGTGCACCACCAGCGTATCGAGCCGCGCAAACGCCTTGCGCAGGCGGTTGAGGTCCTGGTGATGGTGGAACGGATTGCCGCCGGCCCAATAGACGAGGCGGATATCCGGATAGGTCCGCGTCTCGCCATTGTAGCGATAGCTGGTGCCGGGATTGAGCAGCATGTCGGCGATGCGCGCCACCGGAATGAAGTCGGCGACGCCGTTGCGGCCCTGCCCGAGCGTCGGTCCCGGCACCGCATTGACGCGGCGGCCGTAATAGCCGATCGCGCCGAGCGAATAGGCGTAGCCGCCACCGGGCAGGCCGATCTGGCCGAGCGCCGCCGCCAGCACCATGCCCATCCACACCGGCTGCTCGCCATGCTCGGCGCGCTGCAACGAATGCGACACGGTGATCAGCGCTCTGCGGCCGGCAAGCCGGCGCGCGAGCGTCTTGATGGTGCCGGCATCGATGCCGCAGATCGCCGCGGCCCATTCGGCACTCTTGGGCTGACCGTCGCTCTCGCCGGTCAGATAGCGCAAAAACACTGGCCAGCCCTCGGTGTAGCGATCGAGGAAGGCCTGATCGTGCAGGCCCTCGCCGACGAGCGTATGGACGATACCGAGCATCAACGCGGTGTCGGTGCCGGGTGTCGCCGTCAGCCATTCGGCGCCGGCCTCGATGGGGAGATCGTCGCGCAGCGGGCTGACCAGGACGAACTGGCAGCCGCGCCGCTGAGCGGCCTCCATCGCGCCGCGCTCGACATGCTTGCTGATCGAGCCGCCGGCCACCATCGAGTTCTTCAGCGCCATGCCGCCGAATGCCAGCACGATGTCGGTCTCGGCCGCGATCTGCTCCCAGGTGACGTTGCGCTTGGTGATGTCCTCGTAGCCGGTCAGGATCTGCGGCAGCAGCACCGATGACGCGCCCGAGGAATAGGTGTTCACCGAGCGGACATAGCCGCCCATCGCGATGTTGAGGAAGCGGTGCACCTGGCTCTGCGCGTGATGGAAGCGGCCCGCACTGGACCAGCCGTAGGAGCCGCCGAACACCGCGCCGGGGCCGATCGTGTCACGGATCCGCGTCAGCTCGCCGCCGAGCAGATCGAGCGCCTGCTCCCAGCTCACCGAGACGAACTCGTCGCGGCCGCGGCGATCGTCCGGGCCGGGCCCGCGCTCGAGCCAGCCGCGGCGGATCACAGGCTGCGCGATGCGGGCCTGGTGGCGCAGCGCGCCGGGGAAATTGTTGATGATGCGGTTCGGATCGGGATCGGCGGCATAGGGCCTGACTTCGAGACCCGCCTTGCCGAGCCGCGCCGAGAACACGCCCCAATGCGAGGTGTGCGGCTTGAACCCGTCGGACAAATCGAGGCCGGGATCGGGGTGGCCAATGGTCTCGCTCATCGATGCTCCTTCATCCCAGGCCGGCGCCGCGCCTGTAGCAACATTCCGCCAGTATAATGATCCAATCGGCGCGCGGTACCCGCTAACACGGATCGCACCGTGCCTTGCCGGCATGACTGCGGCTGACGGCGGCGGAACTCCCGCCGGGGCCACGCCGCCAAAATATCGAAAACAACCCCATGCAAAGGCGCCGGGCGGCCGCCGGCGCCCGACAAGGCCACTTGACGCGTCGGGCAAATCAGCGATACATTTCCAATATTCCGAAATCGTGCAAATGCCCCCTCGCCCGCAACAGCGGGCGCGACGGATGCACGTGAGACCGAAACCCCTCCTCACAACTCACATCGCGGCGGCTCCCGCAGCGAGCGATCGTCTGCGCGTTTGCCGCGCGCGTTCCAGGGACTATCGACATGACACCTGCACCTGAAATCACCGTGCCGACGATGCCCGCCGCCCCCGCCCAGACCCAGGCTGCCACTCCTCCGCGGATCAAATTCTCCTCGCACGGCTTCTGCATCGACCATCCTGATCCGGAGTTCGGCGCACAGTTGATGGCGAACGCGCTGGGGGTCGCCGATCGCGACGCGATGGACGGCATCCTGCGGCAATTGGTCAAGGCCAGCGTGAGCGGCGGCAAGCCCTGCGAGGTCAACCTCGCCTTCATGATCTCGATGGTGAGAAGCATCGGTCCGCGGGATTCCGTCGAGGCCATGCTGGTGGCGCAGATGGTGTCGGTTCATGTGATGGCGATGCGATGCGCCCATCACCTCGCGCATGCCAAGGACCTCGCCCAGCACGACAGCGCCGCGCGCGCATTGGGCCGGCTCGCCCGCACCTTTCCAGCCCAGATCGAGGCGCTGAACCGCCACCGGAGCCATGGCGAGCCCGCCGTCACCGTGCAGAACGTCAAGGTCGAGGACGGCGGCAACGCCATCGTCGGCACCGTCACGCAGCATGCGAGCGTGATCGTCTCGGACAACAACCCGGCATCCGCGACGCGGGCACTGAGGGCCGCGGGTTCGAGGCGACGGCGGAATTCCACCGATGCGGCGCGGGACGCACAGGCATGAGCGGCCACATCCAAACGATCGGCCCGATGCTGGCCAGCCGGCGTTGCGGCGCCAGGACCCGCTGCGGCAGTTCTTGCCGCGCGCCGGCGGTGCACGGCAAGGCGCGCTGCCGCATGCACGGCGGCGCAAAGGGATCCGGCGCGCCACGGGCGAACCGGAATGCGCGCAAGCACGGCCGGTTCACGGGGGACGCGATCGCCGAGCGAAGGCAGATCCGGGTGTTGTTGGGGGAGGTGCGGAGGATGCTGGAGGGGATGAAGTGATTGCGTTTCGCAAATGGCCGCGCGCAGAAACGACCAATGGGCCGCCGGGCGCGAAATCCCGCCGGCCCATTCCCGCTAAAGCATGATCCGGAAAAGTGCGAAGCGGTTTTCCCTCGCGACAAACGCGGGACGCGTTTGCGCGGAGATCATGCTCAAACAAAGAGCTAAAGCGCGATGACGATTCAACCTAATCTCATCGCGCTTTAATCTTACTGTGTCATAAGTGGATCGGCGGGTCGCGCCCTTTGATGAGCCGGATGCAGCAAGGACACCTTTGCATG
>NZ_JAUMTJ010000083.1:0-30230 GCF_032654765.1 Bradyrhizobium sp. 33ap4
TGCACACATCAGGCTCCTGACCCGCAGACTCGCGGCTGCAGCTAAGGTTGGGTGATTTATGAGTCAGACTCTGAGGATGCGCCCGCGCGCCGGACAACGCCTCGATCGCGGCGTTGTGAAATCGAGCTGATGTGTGAAGAGGTCTAACTTTGATCAGGATTATGATCTTGATCAGCGCCCGGCTCTGCGCCATTGCGCGGACTTTCGTGAACGTTGACGCGGTCAACGCGCCATTCGGCGCCACCGTGATCATTATGGCAAAGTCGGCATTATGGACGAGTTTTTCATAGATCTCGTCGGAGAGCACATGGAGATGGGCGTGGCGGCGAAGCGCCCTGGCCAGCGCCATTAGCTCACTTCGGCTGTAAATTGCCACCGTCCGATTGCAGGGCGAGTTCAGCACTAACTATTTGGTACTTGATGGCTTCGTCCTGAGGAACGCAGCCCAAATCCAGCGGACTTTATCGTGCGTGACGAGAACCGATTTGCTGCCGGAAAATGGTACCATATTAGGATAGGAAATCGAGCACGAATTGTTTGGCTCCTCTTCCGACCAGATCACGCCGCAGTCTGGAATGACAGAACAGCAGCCGGTATTCGGCTCGGTGACCGGTCAGCTTCCGGACAGCTGGATCTGCAAGGCTAACGAAGTGGAGATATTTGGGGGCTGCGACTGAATTCAACGCAAACATCGTCAAACGGAGTTTTGAGATGGTTCGAATCCATGACACGCTCGACGCGGCAATATCAGCTTCCAGCAGTACATCAGGTCCCGCTCTGCGAGATAAAACGATAGACCAAGCGGCCTTTGACCAGCACCTCGACGAGATACCGCAGGAGCAGAACGAACAAGTCGATCGAGGTCCTTCCGATGTTGCTGTCTCGGCCGAGGTGGATCGCCGCGATGCGGTCGACCAGCAACCTCATTTGAAGCTTGTCGTCATTTCGAACCGCGTTGCGCCCTTTGATCCCAACAAACCTCAGACCGGCGGGCTTGCCGCGGCGCTCGAGCCGATCGTCCAACGCTCCGGCGCGGTCTGGATTGGGTCCTCGGAGAACCGGGGCGACGGGACCGAGCGGCCCCTGCCGCTGGTGAAGACCGGTGCAGGCGAGGTGGCCAGGCTCGAGCTGCCGGCCAAGGATTATCCTGGCTACTATCGAGGTTTTTCCAATTCGACATTGTGGCCGGCATTGCACTCCCTGCCGGGCCAAATGTCGGGCTCTGACGAAGATTATGAAAGCTATCGAAACATCAACGACTTTATTGCGCGTGCGGCCTTCGACGTCCGAGATCGGGACGCATTCTGGGTGCATGATTATCATTTGCTTCCGCTTGGGGCCGCCTTGCATGACCTTGGCATCGAGCGGCCAACCGGCTTTTTCCTCCATACGCCGTGGCCGGCGCCCGACATGATCGAGCGCGTACCCAATCATCGCGAACTGATGAAGTCGATGCTGAAGTACGATCTGCTTGGGTTTCAGACAAAACGGGACCTGAACAATTTCGTGGCCGGTCTGCGAACTGTTTTTGGGCTGGAGAGCAAGGATGGTGTCGTGACCACGGAGCGCAGCCAGACGCGACTGCAAAAGTTCCCAATCGGTATCGATCCCAAGCAGTTCGCCGAGTATCTTGCGGCAGATCTTTCTCCTGCAGAGCAAGAAAAAGTCTCGTCTCTGTTGCAAAACTTCGAGGGCGCCAAGTTCGCGATCGGCGTAGACCGGCTTGACTACACAAAAGGTATCGACAAACGGGTCGAAGGTTTAAGTCAGCTTCTAAGGACCGAGCCGCACAGCATCTCGCTGTTGCAGATCGCGCCGTCCTCACGCGCCGACGTCGAAGAGTATCAGAAATATAAAGACCACGTGGAGAACACGATCAATCACGTCAATAACGAGCATGGCACGGACGAGTGGAGACCGATTCACTACACGACTGACTCGTTCAGCCAGCCTGCACTCGCGCGTCTTTACCGGGCTGCCAAGATTGGGGTGGTGACACCGTTGCGCGACGGCATGAACCTGGTGGCGAAAGAATATGTTGCTGCGCAAGATCCGCAGGATCCCGGCGTGCTGGTTCTATCCAAGTTTGCCGGTGCGGCGGAAGATTTCAGGGAGAACGAGGCGCTGCTCGTGGATCCGAACCACCCTGAAGAGATCGCAGCCGCTATTTCGAAGGCCGCCAACATGCCGCTTGAGGAGCGTGTCGCGCGCTGGCGGTCGATGATGGATAAAATTGAATCTTTCACTATTCACGACTGGTCGGCGGACAACGTTCGAGAGCTCGACAAAAGCCGGCGCACCATTCCGGCTAATGAGTGCCTCCGTTTCGGTCTCGGCTGGACCAACGTGGCTCAAATGCCACCGTTCCGAAGGCATGCCGAGGCGCTGGCTACCTATAACGAGATCGATCCCGCGGATGCCGCCTTGAAGGAGGCCGCCTTTGAAGACGAGAACAAGGCCTATGAGGCCTTACACGCCTCACTGATACATACCCAGGACAGACTCTGGGAATTGCCGGCAGGCACAGCTTCGGTTAGTGGTCGTCCCGAACAACAGCCTGGTGCCGGGGAATATTGACCGGGCAGCGGAACAACACGGCGGATGACCGCTTCTAGCAGGATAGCGGCACAATATTGACCTGGCGTCTGAGACGTTTCTTGCGGGCCGCGGCCGCCCGCAAGATGAGCGGAAGGTCTCAGCATACGATGCGCAGTCAGCAAGTGGAGATTGCCATGCACACCGCCCTTTGCTTGATCGCGATCTGGCTGCTGATCAACGCGCTCTTCTTTGTCGCAATGACCTCCGTCAACAAATCTGCCCGCCGGCCAGCTCGGAAGAACGAACCTCGTATTTGGAGGTAAGCGTTACGATTGCGGGGCGGGGTCCGTCCCGGTGTTCCGTTCCTGGCTGGTGGGATCCGATAATCCTGCTGCTGCCGGACAGCTCAGGACCTACCGACAATGCGCTGTCTGTTTGGTAACCAATGTCGGCAAGCGGACATGGTCGTGCAGCTCTGAGCGGCTGAAACTTGCGGCTCTTGAGCCGGCACGCAGCTTGCAATGGATGGTCCACGAGGCGGTAGCGCGAGCCGAGCCATGTCATGCGTTGCGTACTTTCCACATCTCCTGCTTGACGCGCCGAGCCAGCGTGGTCCTAGACCTCAGCCGGAGCAAGTCCATGAACACATTAGTGCTCTCCGCAGCGCTGCTTTCGATTGCCTGCTTCACCTCAGCCGCGCTTTCACAGGAGCGAACGCCTATGGCAGCGCCTGATGATCCATTCCTCTGGCTTGAGGAGATCGAAGGTTCAGACGCATCGGCTTGGGCCCACGCCGAGAACGAGAAGACACTCGGCGTGCTCCAATCAGATCCCCGTTATCAACGTTTCTACGAGCAGGCGCTCACCATCTTGCAAGCCAAGGATCGAATTCCATACGTCTCGCTCGGACGGCGCGGGTTGGAGAATTTTTGGAGGGACGAGAAGCAGGTGCGCGGCATCTGGCGGCGCACCACGCTAGAGAGCTATCGTAGCCAAGATCCACAGTGGGAAACTATCCTCGACGTGGACGCCTTGGCTGTCGCCGAGAACAAGAATTGGGTCTTTCACGGTGGCAACTGCCTTCCGCCTGAAGAGCGGCTCTGCCTGATTAGTCTTTCCGATGGCGGCAAGGATGCCGCGTCCATACGCGAGTTCGACCGCGAGGCCAAGACCTTCGTTGCGGACGGCTTTTATCTTTCAGAGGGCAAGCAGAACGTCAGCTGGGTCGATCGTGACACCCTGCTTGTTGCACGGGACTGGGGCGAGGGCTCTTTGACGCAGGCCGGCTATCCCTTTGTGGTGAAGGAGCTCAAACGCGGACAGCCGCTCAGCGAGGCGCGTGAGATCTTTCGGGGCGCGCCCACCGATGTTCGGGCGGGGCCCTTGGTACTTCGTGACAGCGAAGGCCATGTCCATGCGACCGGAGCCATCCGCGCGATCGGGTTTTTCGAGCATGAGTACGTGCTCTTCCGCCCCGATGGGCTCGTCAAGCTCAATCTGCCGAAGAAGGCGGAGATCGCAGGCCTCGTGAACAATCGCCTGCTTGTGAAACTTGAAGAGGCGTGGACGCCGTCCGGTGATGTCAGCTTCAGTGCCGGCTCGCTGATTTCCTACGACCTGAGCGAATGGAAACAGGATCCGCTGCGCGCCAAAGCCTCGCTTGTCTTCCAGCCGGGGCCTCGTCAGGCCTTGAGGGGGCTAAGCTTTACAAAGAACCTGTTGATCCTGACGATCCTGGATAACGTTCAAAGCAGAGCGTTCGTTTACAAGTACGATCAAGGAGCCTGGTCGGCGACGCCGATCCCGCTGCCGGAACATACCAATGTCAGCGTGTCGGCCACCTCCGATGACGCGGACCAGGCGATGTTCGCCGTCTCAAGCTATCTCAAGCCAACGTCGGTCTGGTATTTTGATGCCAAAACTCAAAGGCTTGAGGAATTAAAGACGACCCCCACCGCTTTTGATGCGTCCAACCATGTCGTAGAGCAGTTCGAAGCGACTTCGCGTGACGGCACGTCAATTCCCTATTCTCTGGTGCGACCGAAGAACGCAAGGTTTGACGGCGCCACTCCGACACTTCTTTATGGCTATGGCGGGTTCCAGGCTTCGCTTCTGCCCTCCTATCTCGGACCCGTCGGACGGCTCTGGCTGGAGCAGGGCAATGCCTATGTCGTCGCAAATCTGCGTGGGGGCGGCGAGTTTGGCCCTCGATGGCATCAAGCAGCCCAAGGGGCAACGAAGCAGACGACGTGGGATGATTTCATCGCCGTTGCCGAGGACCTGATCCGCCGCAAGGTCACCAGCCCGTGGCGGCTCGGAGTGATAGGCGGCAGCCAGGGCGGGCTGCTCGTCGGCGCCGCAATCACCCAACGTCCCGAGCTCTTCAACGCGGCAATCATCCAGGTGCCGCTGTTTGACATGCTTCGATATACCAAATTGGGCGCAGGGGCCTCCTGGATCGGCGAGTACGGCGATCCCGCTTTTCCCGAGCAGCGCGCGTGGATCGAGGCCTACTCACCCTATCAGAAGCTGGTACCGGGCAAGACCTACCCCGCTCCTTTGATTCTCACCTCCACCAAGGACGATCGCGTGCATCCCGCGCACGGCCGCAAGGCTGCAGCAAAGCTCGCCGCGCTGGGCCAGTCGTACTTCTACTACGAGAACATCGATGGGGGACACAGCGCCGCGGCCAATTTCATCGAAGTGGCGCGCCGCCTGGCCCTTGAATACACCTATGCATCGAGGCGGCTTTGTTCTGAAAAACCGACTGAATTCATCCAGCTGGAATGGGACGCAATACACTGAACAGCCAATCGACGGGCAAGACGCTACGAATTTGAGGGGCAACCGAAGCAGTTCCCACGCGGCCATGGATCTTCGATCTCCCTCAACTTTCAGCTCGTCGTACAATATGGCTCGCCAGGTGCCTTGCCGGCGAGTGACGAAGTATTGCTGAGGCAGACTGGCTCATGAATTGCGATTTCCAAACTTCAAGCTCCGTTCCAGCTTCTGGACAAATCGTGCCTCAATGAACGGTGTATCTGATTGGATATCGAAGCGAGCTGTGCGTCGGGACGCAGATCCGACCGGGAGGGAGGCGTTGAGTCTCGGGCACAGGCCAATCTCGAAAGAGGTCTCAGTCGTGCGCGGCCCCGGCAGTCAGTGATCGCGGTTGGTGCTGGAGGAAATCGGAGCACACAGCAAGGCTGCACGACGGCTATCGAAGCTGGAGGCAGGAACGAAAGATGCGCAAGTTACCGATCCTGAAAAGCCTCCATCTGTTTGAGGCGGTCAGCGAATTTCCAAGCTTCTCAAGGGCGGCCGAGCGGCTCAACATGACGACCGGCGCGGTAAGCTATCAGATGCGCCTTCTTGAGCATTGGTTCGGCAGGAGACTATTCGTTCGCCATAGTTCGGGCGTGCGGCTGACATCCGACGGCGAACAGCTCAAGCGCAGCTGTGCGAGTGCGTTCACAATGCTCGAGAAAGGATGCTACGAGCTACGAAAGCGCCATCCAGGACATTCCGTGGTGATCGGGGGCTCAACCACGTTTTTGTCGCACGGCCTGTTGCCCCGTATCGGTCGGTTCCTCCAACTCTATCAGGACGTTGACCTTCTCTTTGAAACCGAAGTTGATCTTGACGCGCTCGCGGTTGGCGCGTTGGACGTATTGTTTCTCAGCGGCCGGCTGAAGTGGCGGCTTCCTATCCGCGAGGTGCACGCTTCAAATGAGATGATTGGCCCAGTCTGCGCGCCTGCCACGCTCCAGGCGATCAAGAACCCGAAAGATATCCGCTCTATCTCTTTGTTGCACGAGGCCGACAGGCTGGACGCCTGGAGCGAATGGGCCAGCGCAGCTGCAATATGCTTGCAGCGATCTCGCAAGGTCGTGTTCGATTCTTTTTCCTTGGCTATGGAGGCGGCAAAAAGTGGGCTGGGAGCCGCGATATCCTCGCAAATCCTGGTCAGAAGCAACCTTGAGAAAGGAGAGCTTGTCGCTCCATTTGGCTTCGTGCCGGTCAATCGCTCAATCTACATGTTCGTCAATGGGCACGCGCGAAATAACGCGGCTGTCAAACAGTTTGAGCGCTGGGCGCTGTCAGAAATAATGAGCCGGGACGATCAGCCATCGCCCTTCGAAGTCCCCAACTCGGCAGATCGAGCAAGCCGCTCACTCGAAGCGTCCGGATAGGCCCACACTGGCATCAAGTCGTTGACGGCCATCATGGGCCTACAAGGTGCGGACGGTTCCAGGGTAGGGCGCCGGAAATCCGTGGCGCGCGGCCAGAAGATGAAGGATTGCAAATGGTTCGTCGACATAGGCGCGGCCGTTCGCGACCTTCGCATTCTCTTCTAAAGAGCTTCCCTGCTCTAAAATGAGAACTGGCGCGGACTGATGATCCTGCCCAAGCCTCTCGATGAGCGCGGCTCGTGGCCTCGCCCAGGAAATCCGACGAACGTCGAGCCTCGCAGCGCAGCCTGGAAATGCGGACAGCAACCCTTCCAGCAGCAAGCAGTGCCAGCAATAGAATTGCTGTCCTGGCAGGGTCGGATCTGAAAACGGGCGCTCTAAAAGGAACAGCTGATCCCATGGCATGATGTAGACCCCTGATCTAGCGATCGCCAGGACATGAAGCTTGAGAGTCCTTCGATCTGACCACGGCGAAGGTCGCAACCGCAAATGCTAGAAGTGCGCTCCCCGCGCATAGGAGGATAACCATGCCCAAAGCAAGCCGATCACCCAAAACCGACAAAGCAATACCATTTCCCGCAACGCCGCTATAGGTGCAACACTGAAATAGCCCTGAAAGGCGACCGGCTCGGTCGGGAGCCACTGAAGAGACCATGTGCGCGTGAGCGGCGGCCGCAAATATTTGGCCAAAGCCAAGCATCGCGCTGCTGGACACGATTGTCATAGGCAGACCCGCATCGAGTGACATCATTGCAAGGCACGCCGCAAGCAGTACTGCGGCCCCCGCGATGGTTGGCAAGGCGCCCAACAGCTCGAAGATCGGCTTGACGGCTAGCGCGCCCAGCAAGGCAAAAACGCCGTTGCTCATGACGATCGTCAGTAGCACGTTCTTATCGAGAACCCCGTCAGCTGTGGCACGTATCGCGGGATAGACATTGATGATGCCGGCGCCGAGATTGAGCAGAAAGACAGCAAGGAATGCGGGATAGAGGGGTGCCAAGTCCAGGATGGTACCCGAAGGCCGCGCCTCAAGGACTGCTGGTGTCCTTCTGAACTGCTGCTTGATGCCAAGGAGCACGATCAAGGAGAAGATGATCGCCGATATGTTGAACGCCAAAACGCCAGGCAAGTGCAATTGATCGGACAGCATGGCACCTGCAAACATTCCCAAGAGGTAGGTCAGCCAGTCGATATTGGCAATGTTGCGCAGCACCGAGACATGCCGTCTTCCGACGTAATGCGACGGAAGAAGGAAACTTCCGCAGACAAGTAGACGGGCTGAACCAGGCTCAGGACGGCCATCGCGGCATAGCTCAGAAATGAATCGGCTTCGTCGGTAAAAAAGATGGCGAGCAGCGCGCATACGCGAACCGCATTGACGATCATCATGGCCGAGATCGGGTCGCCTCTGTCGACCAGCGGCGACAGGAAGAGGCTTCCCAGCATGATGGGCGCAAAAGTGACCGCAATACCTATACCCGCGGCGCTCACGCCGGATTGCAGAAGGCCGATCAGGATGCCGATTCGGAACGCCCAGCCGCCAATCTGGATGATCAAATGCGAGAGATAGACGAACTGCCGTGTGCTCGCCCCACTCATCGTTGACCCAGCTCATCGAGCATCGTCGAGTGGATATCCCTTGACGCAAAGCCGAAGATGAATGGCATTGGTCTAGTTCGGCGACATCGGTGCGATGAGACCACAAGGGGACGACGAACCCTCTCGCAATAGGGCGGCTTGGCAAAAGACATCTCACCCTCCTATCAACCTCCTCGCGGAGTTCGGTCATTGCCAGAAGATGCCGGCCGACGCGTTCCCCTTGCCGGTGAGCCTGACCTTCAGCGCCTGCCGCAACAACATTCGCTAGACCCCCGCCGAATCTTTGAGGTGCAGCACCCATTTCCTTAGCGATCCTGTCGCGCGCCGCTCGGCTTTGACGGCAAGGAATGCACATGAGCGGCAAGCTCATGACTGGGAGGAAGACGCGGAAGCTTGGTCCCGCCGCGAAGCCAGGTCAGCTTGCAGATTTGTCCGGATGTGCTCACGAGTGAGGAGGTAGTCCGGATCTCCCCCAATCTCGACGGCGACCGTGGCATGGTTCAGCGATAGATCCGTCCGGCCCTCGTTGAAGTACTCGATGGCGAGATTGTTGTGCGTGGGCGCATGCCAGGGGATTAAGGCCAAGGGCCCGAAGATAGTGCTCGATGCTCTCCTTCGCCTTGCAAAGCTCGGAATAGGCAAGGCCGAGGTTGCTCTGCAAATCGGGATTGTTAGGATTGATCTCGGCTGCCACCAGATAGGATTCCAGAGCAGCGTTCGGCCTATCTTTCCGCAGTAGGATGTTGCCCTTCTCGAAGTGAGCTCGCCATTCATTCGGCTTGATGACGAGTGTTCTGTCGAGATCGGCCAGGGCGCGCGCGGCATCTCCCATTCTGTTGCGAAGTGCGGCCCTGTTCAGATGAGCTTCGTAATAGGGTGGGCAAAGCTCGATGGCACGTGCATATGCCTCGAGAGCCTCAGCTTCTCGTCCAGATATTTTCGAAAGCAGGTTACCCAGGTCATTGTGATACTCTCCATAATAGGGATCGTAGGCAATTGCCTCACGCAACTGCTTCTCAGCCCGAGCAAGGTCGTCGACCAGTTCATAGACCTGGCTGGTGTTGTAGATCAGAATCGACTGGTGAAGCCTGAAGCGCTCGTCGCCATACACTTTGAGCATCTTGCCAAGGCCTTCCGCGCAAAGGGCGAGGGCTTCTTGATACTTTTCCTGCTTGGCCTTGATGTAGGCATAGGCGTTCTCTGCAAACACCTTGATGTAATCGTATTTGTCGTGGCTCTTGAAATCACGCTCGATAATTTCCAGATTTCGCACCGCATACTCCTCGGCCACCGTGAGGTTGACCGGCTGCTGATAGCGTCCATACGTCATTGATTGGGCGTAGAGAACCGTTGGCGTCTATCGGCTCTTCGGGAAGGTCTTGTAGAATTCATCCAGATAGGGAACCGACACCCGACCGCAGCCAAGCGAATACACCACAAAAGCCGCGTTGATGAAGGCGGCGTTCACCGGAGCATCTCCAGAGCCGTAGGTGCGAAGCGCAGGATCGGCGACAAGTTCCCCGAAGTAGCTAAACCAGAGATCATACAGGCCGATGCTTTGAAGGATCTGGCTCGGCTCTGCAAGTAGTTCCAGACGCTTGAATTTGTCCCGTATCGATAGCGCATGAAGCATCACGAGCGGCGCCTCGCCGGCCAAATAGCGATCCACGCAAGCGCGGTGCAACTGTTCGTGCAGATGATCTGCGGTCGCCTGCTCGAAGATTGCATAGTTTCGCTGCGCGATCAGATCTGGCGTGGTGCAATCGGATTCAATGTACGATTTGAGAAGGCTATGCCGTTCCCCGGTGTCGAGGCTGGCCAGATAGAGATCCACGGTCGCGGTCGGGTCGAGATAGCCGACGACTGGGAGTCCTGCTGCCGCGCATTTGCTCAAAGCCTCCGCAATCAACGGATTACCGCCGCTCGCCTCATAGATCTGCCGTCGTTTCTCGGCGGGTAGGTCTCGGTCAAGGATCGTGCCTAGCTCTTGCGAGCTATATCTGCCGAAATGAACTTCGCTGGCCTCCGGAAAATAGAGGCGTTGTTCGTAATCGATCAGGACAAACCGAAACAGCCGCGCATCGTCGTCCAGCCTGACGAGTAGTTTGATCAGATTCTTGGCCGAGCCGGACAGGGCCGCCGCCCGGTCGATGACGATGATGTGACGTTCGTGGAGCTGTTGGGCGCATTTGATCAGGAATTCGGCTAGTCCAACCAGAAGCTTGTTTTGATATTCATGATGATAAAACCGGGTACGCTCCTCCTTGCTCGAAGTATTGGTGAGATCCTTCGGTACGGTAAAGGCGTCGCTGTTGAGAAGAGGGAATAGCCGCTTCAAGGATTGTTGTGCCGCCTCAACCAGTTTTGGCTTATTCTCTTTGGCCCACCTCAGTTCGGCGTCGATGAGCGCTTGCAGCCCGGCAAGATAGCCGCCGGTCCGCCAGTCGCCGTCAGTGATAGAGAAGTTAGAATTGGAGCTTGCGAGTGCCGATTTGATCGTCGGCACCGGAGCCATGCCCGGTTCTACCTTCAAAATCGTAATCGGACTGAGCTCGACAGATGATGATATGGCTGGAAGCACGCGCTGCTGGATCAAATCGACCATTGTACTCTCCCGAACTGTCACAAAGGAGGGTGGTCGAAAGGACCACCCTCCAATGCCGCTATGCTCTGATCAGGTAGACGCATTCAAGGCATCATCGCACCAGCCTAGAGCGTACCCGTGTACGGAGTGGTGGTACGGATGGTGGTCTTGATCTCAGCGATCTTCTTTCTCATCACGTGTTCCTTTCCTTCTCTGGCACGCCAGACCCAAGCGAAAGCGCGGCCAGTCGTGCAGGGAAAGAATAGTGAATTGCTGCACCAATCCGCAGTGAGATTCCTTGTCAGTCGCTGTCAAAAAGATTGAACGCCCGGCTCGGATCGGCTGGGCTTGCCGACGCCAAGTTGCGCCCTTGTTTTCGAGATGCGTCCAGGTATCGCGATCTCGCTCAGCAGTCTTTGGCCAACTGGTTGCGGGACGTAAGATGACCCTCGCCGCAAGGAATAACGAGGATGGGCACCTTGTGCGCTCCTGCACAGGACCTCCTAGCGGCTGTTGATGATAGCCTTCGCGCTCTCTCCCAAAGGACCTGACCTGGCGCATCGACCCGTTGTGAGGCTGCTAGTCACGAATGACAGCGCGTTGCCTTGAGCTGGAGTTTCATCGGGTACCTTGCGCCCGCCTTCTTCGCAGAGGGAGCAAATTGGCTTGCCACGCCCATTTAGGAAGCTTTCCGGTGAGACAATGGCGCGGTTCAGATATGGCAGTCATTGGTCTGGGCCGTAGCTTGGGCCGGAGCCGGTCGGAATAGCGGCCTTTGATCCGAGCAGCCCTACCAGAATGCAGAGTTTCAGCGCGAGCCGGATTCTCACTAAGGTGCACGGGCGCTCTGATAACCGAGTTGACCTTCCGAAGGAGTTTGGCTGATCGCATGGCTCGCTCGCGCGATGCGATCAGTCGTTCTTGCCTTTAGCGTTCTGTCCAGCTGCGTGCCTTTGGTGCCATCGATCGCCAGGATTTGTACCCACCTCGCAAATGACGAGCGACATCGATGGTCAAGCAGATACCCGCGCTGACCGGTATCCGGTTTGTCGCGGCAGCAGCTGTGGCATTGTCTCACGGCGGCAGCCTGTTCCTGCAGGGACCCAGTCTCGGACTTGATATCAGCGTCGGGACACTCGGCCTGCTCGGGATGTCCATCTTCTTCACCCTAAGTGGTTTTGTCATTCAGTATAACTATGGCAGCTCGATTGTGGGCAGCCCGCGGAAAGCGATCCCGGACTTTCTCGTGGCGCGCTTAGCGCGAATCTATCCTCTGTTCGTTGTTCTGTTTCTGATCGAATTACTGACCGGACCGATGGTCTGGCCGTGGCTTCTCGGAACCAAGGCGCCGGCCCGAAGGATTCTCAACGCAGCTTGTCCCGTTTCAACTCGGGATGGTTCAAAGCTGGTTTTTCGCAAATGTCGCCGGTGTAGCGCCCATCTGGCAGTACGAAGAGGTCGGCATCGTCTCCTGGTCAGTGAGCACCGAATGGTTCTTCTATCTCGTTTTTCCGCTCGTTTGCCCTCTCCTTGCGCGGATCAGAACTGTGCCCGCCGCGATTGTTTGCGCCATTGGAGCCGTCGCAATCGAGCTTGGCATTGACCTTGCCGTGCTCATGCTGCAGGGCCGCATCAATCTGTTTGCGCTTCACGCCTATGGAACGGAGGCGGCTCTGCCGAACTGGAAGAACACGCTCATCCTCTGGATCGTCTACTTTTCGCCGTTTTCCAGGGTGTGGGAGTTCATTCTTGGCTGTTGCTTGGCAAAGCTTCATGAAGTGTGGTTGGCGCAGGATTTCAGGCCGTCTCGCGCTCTGCTCGACATCGCGGCAGTTGTTGGCGTCTGTGCGATTGGTTGGGTGTTCTGGTTTACCGCCCACAAGCCGCCATTTGGCGCTTCCATGAGCCTGTTCGATATTGCACGCAACAATATCGCCCTGGCGGCGCCGGTTGCGCTCATCCTTGTCGCGGCGGCTCAGCCCAGCAGCACTGCAGGACTTCTGTTGTCAGCAAGGTGGCTTGTCTTTCTGGGCGAGGCCAGCTTTGCCCTCTATCTTATACACATCATCATCTTCCGGCGTTTTCCGGTGGTGCGTTGGGAAACCGCGAGCCAACTGCTTGGCCACCTCGGTGCGCTCGCTCTTGCTTTCGCCCTGGCGACGTGCGCCGCGATCCTGCTGCATTTCGGCTTTGAGGTACCGGCCCGCAGGCGAATTCGCGGTGCCTATCAGGCAGCCTCGGCGGAACAGCGCAGACTCCTGGTGCGATTGGGAACCGTCGGCTTTGCCGCACTTGTCGGTGCGGCCGCCGCGTATGCACTGCGGGATGCGACCGGGAATGCCATCACGCAATCTGGTATTTCTGTTGTCTCCGGCACGTATGGCGGCAATTGCCGCTGGATGTCAGCGCGCGGCAACACCACGGATGCGCTTGCAGAAGCCTGTAATGGCAAGAGCGAGTGTAGGTTTCGTACAGGGGCGACACGGATTGCTGATCCTGCGCCGGGCTGCGCAAAGGAGTTTTCCGTCGCCTGGTTCTGCAAGGGAGATCGCAGCATTCGCTCCAGCTCGGCTCCGGAAGCGCATCCTACTTCGTCGGCTCTGCAACTATCATGTAACAAGGTGGCGCGCGATGATTAAGCCGCGGGCTGAACGCCCATCCGGATCCCGCTTCCCTGAAGCGAGGTTCTGCGACGTCAGGGTCTTGCTGTCGGCCGCCGTACGAAAGAGGTGTGTGTGCGTGTCGGCACTTTGGTCATCGGGCAAAAGGCTGAGGGCGTGACTTCCGCAGCGGACGAGCGTCTTTTTGCCGCCCATCTTGATGGCCGCGAGACTCTTCGCTAGATCACGAAGGTTCACTGATGGAGATGCCGCCGTGGCAATGGGTATTGTGAAGTGGTTCAATTCCAACAAAGGGTATGGCTTTATTCGGCCGGAGGACGGAAGTGCCGATGTCTTCGTGCACATCAGTGCCGTGGAAAAGGCCGGTTACACCACCCTCGAAGAGGGGGCTCGGGTCAGTTACGAGCTCAAGGCCGGGCGCTCGGGCAAGGCGTCAGCTGAGGATCTGCGGGTTGGCTGATTGACGTGCGCCTCCGGGCTGCCTTCTGCAACCTGTGATCTTGCCCTGTCCGGCGATGCCTCGTGTCTGGTGCGCCGGGCGGTCCTTTACGACCGTCGCTTCCAACTGAGGCTTTGCCGCAAGCCCCGTGGCAGGTTCAATCAAGGCACTGCTCGGCGCTGTCACGGCAGTTCCGGATTCTGCTCGCCTTGGTGCAGTGTGGACCTGACACAATATCCTCCGTGCCACGAATGGTCCGAACCGTACACTCCTGCCCAGCGGGCCAGGAGGTGTACGCCGCGCATGTCCTTGCAGCAACTTGCTGCACCGATCGACGCAAAGCTTGTGCTGTCGATTCTGAAGAAGCGCATGGAGGCGAGTTCGTCTGTTATGGACGATACGAACCTGCGGCGTGCTGATAGCGTGCCCGCTCGAGGACTCCTCGCGCATCAGCTGGCGAGCAATCTCAGGGCTCCGGCGCACGGTAGTTAGCCAATATAGTTGAGGTTAACGGCGGCATGTTGTTGACGACGTTCCCCTGATCTTGAACCATTGGACGGGAACCGCACACACAGCCCATCGGAGACACGGCAAGTGTCCTTTCAGCTGACCGTCCTGAAAGTGCTGGCCGGTCAACCCACCGGGCGGGCCACTGTTGCCGAAGTCCGGCACGCCGTGGAGATCCTGATGAACAGCGGCCGCGACTGGACCGATCGCATGAAGCGGTTGGCCGAACAGGCGCCGGATCTGAATATCTTTTCGGCGAGGTTTGTCGTTCGTGACGCTCTCGGCTGGGAAATCACGCAGGAGGGCCGGCAATTCCTCTCTGCGCTCGAAAAAGCGGTCGCCGATCAAAGAGAGCGGCTCCAATCAACCATCGATCCCTTGTCCAACGAACTTCATGCGCATGCGTTGGATGCCGCTAAGCCACATGGTGCTCTCTGCGATCGCCGTCGCTGGCCGCGGCGGCGCCGCAGGAAGGCCCGGTCTGATCGGCGTACAGCATGACGTGGCTTGACGCCAACTGTCTCCCGTCCCTTACGCAAGATGGGCGCGGCATTCGACCCGTTGGACTGAGGAGATGCGACAAACAAGTTTGATGCTGCGTAACATGCGGGTACGTGATGGGCGAGCGGAAGCGAAGGCGACAAGCGGTTTTAAACGGCCCCTGTCCGTGCGGTTCGCAGAAGATCGCCCGCCATTGCTGCTTAACGGCAAAGACTGGCACAAGCCTGCCGCCACTCTCGGGCTAAGGTCGCTTCCGCCGTCAGACAAAAAGGAGATCGAGCAGCAACGCGCCTATTATTTCAATTATGAAGCGGAAGAAGCGAAGTGCTATGGGGCCTTTGATCAGCTATTGCGTGATGAAGTCACTGCCTATTGGACGGAGAACATGACGCGGCAGATGGAGGGGAGGCCCGAATATCAGGATCGCTGGCTCGCAATTAAGGAGCAACTTGCCGAGCGCAATATCGCTATGCCAGATCATCCGGGATGGGATAGCAGCTTCAGGGGCATGATGCATGCCGTGTTGAGCGCCCTGGAGGGCGGCGTAGGATGGCAGTTTGATACGTTGATCCAGTGCGCGCACCAGGCTGCCGAAACGCATCCGGAAAGCCTGCTTCCGTTTGCTTTTGCTGTCGAGGTGGCGGGTCACAAGGAGTTGCTGAAAAGCCAAGATTCGACCGGAAAATGGGCTTCGCGGTGCGAGGTGATGCGTACCCTGTTGCGCAACGGAGATCCAAAGTACGCTCCGCCCCAGGAGTGGATGCCTGCGCTATCGTTTTCGTTTCTGAAGTCGGTGCACGCTTGGCCGATTTCGTGCGGCGCAGCGGTTTCTCAACGAGTTAGCTCAACATCATCGTGAAATCGCATTTACGATTATACGATTTGATCTGGCGTGCCTTATTATCGTGCCGATTACAGGGGCCCCCACTATGTCTGAAACCGAGGTGAGTGAAGCGGACTATGATGCACTGCGCGTACTCATCGACTTTATGGAGAAGACGCCACCGCTATCTCACGAAGAGATCGTTGTTTTGTCCGCCAACCAGGGTACGGTCATTAAGCGAATGCTCGCGAGCGGCGAAAGCTGGAATCGAGCCTCGTCCGAGCCCGCTTTTCTTTCCCTAAGCGAAGGGGAATTTCGATACCACCTGAAGGCAATCGATAACAATCTGCGGAGAGCAGACGGTCATCGTTGCCGACGCATTTTCCAAGTACCTGAAGATGGGCGAAGTCCCGGCCCCGCACTATCCCTGGCGCATTGCCATCATTCTACGGCGCGAAAAGAGATTGGATTTAGAGAAGCAGTTCCTTGTCGCGTGGTGCGGGCACTTCTCCGGCGGAAACGGCGTCCGGTACGCTCAACTGGTCGATCGACTCCGAAAGCTGAATAATCGCATCTGCAATTAGCAGTGTGGCCTCGGAGCGCCGGCTGCTGCAGTGCTATCCTAGCTTTCGCTCCAGTTCGCTGTCATTTTCCAGCAATTGCACCTCCAAACTTGGAATCTCTGGCATGGCTTTCCCAGCGATGGCCTGAAGGTCGCCGACCATTCCTACCGTGGAATCGATGACGGCCAGTATCTGGGTTTCCCGCTTGGCCCACTGGCGTCCCATAAACTTGCGTTCCTTGTCGAGATCGTCGCGCATGTCGTTGAACTTCTCGACTACGGCGTCGACACGCTGCCGAAATTTCGTTCCCGTCAGGTAGTGGTAGACCTGCTCCATTTTGGTCTGCTGACCTTGTTGGACGAGGCGTGAGGTGCTCACGTCGATCAGCGCTTGGCGGAGCGCAACCGCTACAGGCAATGCGCAACGCGGATGTGCCACCCAGATGCCGTCGACTAGGTCGAACTGCTCGATATGTTTAGGCAAGGCATGGGAGATGATTAAGGCGACGTCGGCGCCAGAGCGGCGCTGGTCGTCCCGCAACTTCGCCAGCCAGCCGTCGCTCCACGCCTTGGTACGCTTCGTCTCCCAGAGAATAATGCCGGCGGGCTGACCGATCGATCCGTTGACCTGCTGAATCACGTCGGCGCCAAGCTCGCCCTTTCCGACCGGCTCAATCGTGTCGGTCGGAAACCTGCCACGCAGCAACTCTTCGAGTTCGAGTTCCAGAACCTCGCCCTGGGACTGTTGCGATCCTTGCTCAGCCTTGCGTTTCAGCTCCTCGATGGTGCGTGTCATCGATTCAATAGTCTGATCCTTTTCGGCGACACGGAACCGTGCCGCTTCGTCGGCCTCCTGCCTGGCTTTGATCTGGATCGGGTCGATCTGCGCCTGGACACGCTTCTCGACAGTGAGATCAAGCTCGCGCTTCTCTTCATCGAGTGCGCGTTGCTTGCGGATGAGTTCGGCCTGGGCCTGCTGGGCTTCCGCCAGCTTGGCGTTGTTCGCGTCGAGTAGCTGTCGAAGCTCGGCCGCCTCGTTCGTCCGGGCCTGGATCTCGGCCGCGGCTGCTTCGCGGGCCTTCTTCGCTTCAGCAGCTACGAGTTGGCTCCGCTCAGCCGCCAGTCGGCTGGTAACCAGGTCCTCGACCTGCTCTCGATCCTTTTGAAGCTTTTCGCGCTCCTGTTGGAGTGCTTCGGTCTTTCGCGCGACCTCGGCGTCCTTGCTAGCCAGTTGTTCCTGGAAGCGCTGCCGGGTTTCCGCGAGAAGGGGAGCGGCGAGCGATTCGGTGAGCCGGATCTCGTGGTGGCAATTGGGGCAGTGAAGGGTGGGTTCATGCGCGGCCCCGGCCGCGGTCGCCTTAAATGTCATGAACCCCTCCCGTTCGGCAATCCTACGCCGGAATGAACGTGATCCGGCCAACCTCGCCACGCTTCCTATGCGGCTTTACCGTTATTTCGACATCCTGATCGAACGCTGTCAGCATCCGCAGCAGCTTTTCCACTGAAACCAGCTTGAAATGGCCCCGAAGCAGCTTGGACAGGTCCGGTTGCTTCATCTCGACCAGCTTGGCGGCTTCGGTCTGGGTGATCTCCCGCTCAGCCATCAGCCGTTTCAGCTGAACAACCAGAGCGGCCTTGAGCTGATGCTCCTCGGCATTCGGTAAGCCGAGATCAGCGAAAATGTTGCCGGAGCCCTGGCTGTGGGTGGGCAGCTTCTTCTTCGTGCTCATCATCGGTCTCCCTTTGTTGCCTTGTGGATGGCCTCGGCGTCGCGCAGGCGCTGCCGGACCAGGTCGATATGTCTCTGCGGCGTGGCAATGCCGCTGGTGGACTTTTTCTGGAATGCGTGCAGGACGTACAAGACGCCCTCTAAACGCGTTGTGTAGACGGTGCGGTAGGTATCACCGTCGAAATTGTCGCGAATCTCCAAAACCCCGCTGAAGCCCTTCAGGGGCTTCGCATTGCGCGGGTGTTCGCCGAGCTGCGCTTCAAAAAGGGACTGGCCGATCTCGCTTCGGACAGCCGCGGGAAAAGCCCGCAGGTCCTTTTTGCTCGAACCCACGAAAACCGTGGGCTTGATCGCGCGCAGTAGATCGCTCACGGCGTTATAGTAATATACCTATAGGACAATGTCAAATGGGTCCCCCAGGCCTGAGCTAGCAGCCTTACGTCAGCTTAGTTTGCTTACGTCTTGATAGAGGGCACGCAAATGATCGTCGGACATGTCCAGGATGGGCTCGTACATGAAGGAGTTCAAATGGATGTTCTCCGGCGTCATCAATACGACCCGTTGAATGACCCGCACGGCGCCGTCATCGCAATCCTTGCAGGCCTGATAAAGCGACAGGAGCTTGGTGGTCTGGAGCGTCTTGATCGCGTCGACCTTCTTCTGGTCATTGATTTTTTTGACCATGAAGCTCTCCGCCGAAAAACGAGCGGCCAAGGACAGCACGATCTTGTTTTCAAGCTTTGCGGTGCTGCCATCCTTGATGCACTGCTCCGCTTGCGCCTGGATCGAGGCGACCACCGTCTCGCCGGGCTTCTTCCAGGCACCCTTGCCGCCAAACAGGCCAATGTAGATTTTGTCGAGATCGGCTTCGGTTATGGAGGCTGTGTCCGATTTGCAGTGGAGCAGCGAGGTCAGACGCAGGTAATCTGGGTCATCTTCGCCCTTGGTATATTCAATGAGGTTGCGCATGAACGGTATCGACGCGATCCGCTTCATGGGATCATTGAAAAACGCCTTCTTCCAGTCGCGGACGAACACGTTCTGGATGCCCGAGGCACGTGCCAGCTGCAGGCCAGCCTCGCTCTTCGACGCCATGTAGCATTGGGAGTAGGGAACGAGCAACCGGCTGTTGATGGTACGGAAAAAGTCGAAGTTGTGCGTCAGAATAAGCTGGGTGAAGATCGCGTCTTCGCCGATTTCCATTAGGTACTGAATGATGGCGTATTTGTTTTTGTAATCGAAGGAGTCAGCAATGTCGTCGACCACCAGCAGGGTCTTCTGCCCAGACTTACGGCGCGCCTGGATCTCGAAAATGACGTTGAGTACATAGAGGGCCTTCTTTTCGCCAGTGCTGAGGACCTCTACCAGCGACTCCTTTTGCACCTCTGCTGAATCTTTGCCGTCCTCGAAGCGGAAACCCAGTGAGAGCATGGGCTCTTGCCCGAGCATCACCGAAAGGCGGTTCTTGGCTTCCAGCTTAAATGGCACGAAAAAGCGGCTATTAAAGACGTCGATGACCTCTTCCCACTGTGTACGCTCGGCCGCCGCTTGGGCCTCGATCTCGGCCCGGCGCTTTTCCGCCGCCTGAAACTTGTCGACGACTTCAACGTAGGCGTCCCAGTTGGCTTTCAGATAAGATTTCCAAACCTCTTCCCGGAATTTATCGATATTGGAGAGCTCCGGCAGAATGTGTTCGTTGTTGGAGACATATTCATCGAACTCCCGCACGGTGGCGTTACGCTGGATGAGCTTCTCCAAGTCGCCAAATTTTTTCCGCAGATCGTTGTCGCTGGAAATCTGATCTTTCTCGGCCTTGATAAGCTTTTCAAGCTCCTTCTCATCCGCGATGTCGATGGCTTTATCGGCATTCAAGCGGATCGAGTGCTTCGCCTTGAAGAAGCCGTTGTCTGCGAGGCTTTTCGCGATCGTGGAAGCATTGTAATAGTTGAAGATGCCTTTCTTGAAATACGTCGAGGCGGCCAGCAGCTCGTTGTATTTCTTGATGTACGATTCGATTGCGGTCTTGACGTCCTTGGTGTTGAGCAGCGTCAGCACCTTCTCATCGAAGATGATGTCGTAGTTGACGTCGGCGAACGGGTGCCCTTTCTGGGACGCAAGCTCGTCTCTGATCCGTATCAGCGCCCGATAAAATTGCTGCTCCTCGCGGGTAAACGTGAGTGATATTTCCTTTTCGATATCCTTTTTGGTGCCCGACTGAGCCTTCAGAGCTGCGAGCAGGCGGTCCTTGGCGGCATCAATGTCTAGGTGAAGCTTTTCGTATTCCTCACGAAGCGCCGCATTGACCAGAAGGGTAGATGTCCTCTCGGTGTGACCGAACACCTCGTCATAGGGGCGGACGACCAGTACGCATTCCGGGACGATCTCCGCCCCCGTCTCATCGGTGACCTTTCGGGCGGTTGGGCGTTCGGGGAATACCCGATCTCCGGAAGCCTTGCCGTCCGCGATGTCTTGAAAGGTCTTCGCCAGGGATGATTTCATGGCGCCGTTCGGTGCGTAAATGGCGCAAGCGCTGCCTGAACCGAAATCGAACTGCTCCTTGAGTGCCTTTATGCCGTAGCAGTGTTGCAGCTCGACGCTCAGCTGTTTCATAGGTATCCCCCGAGCGCTCAACCTCGACCTAGAGCGCGATCCGATTCAAGCTTAGCGCGTGCGGTTATCGTCGTGCAATCGCAATTGCGATGCTGCGATTGAGTGGAGCTGTCCGTCAATCACGTGATGCCGGTACGTCAGTGTGCTGTCCTCGTTGACCTTGGCCCTCGGTGTCGCCACACGCCCGCGGCCTGCATGTCGAGTCATAGGCCGGTGGCGCGAACGCGCAGGGCATCCAACCGTCTCCCGGGAGGCCGGGGCCCTCGGCCGAACCCTCCGTTGCGCGCCCGCTCGATACCGCCGGCCTTTTGCATTCCCGACGGCCGCGAAAGCTGTGGCCGAAAACCAAGGGAAGAACCTCAAATGACTGACCACACCAACACCGACAGAATCCGCGGCTTTAACGACAGCTTCAGGCGCAACCTGGTAACTGGCGGCACTGTCCTGCTCACACCGGGCGTAACCAGCCTCGAACCGGATCGCCTGGCTGAGTTGCTCGACGCGGTGCGCAAGTTCGACAACTTCACGCGCGACAACGACCCGCACGGCGGACACGGCTTCGGCAGCACCGAACTCTATGGCTCCCGTTACTTCTTCAAGATTGACTATTACGACCAGTCCGGCACTGCGGCATCGCCCGAACCGGCTGATCCGACCATCACCCACCGCGTGATGACAATCATGCGGGCCGACGAGTATTAGGAGGCCCGCCATGACCAAGATACTCAACGTCAACGACCGTTGCGATACGATCGTGGGCTCTACGCTCGATGAACACACCCAGCGGCACTCATCGGCAGCATGGAGGCTGCCGTGGCGCGGGCGGCCAGCGTAGTGGCCGATCACTACGGCATCATCTCCGCACATGCCGAATACGAGCGCGGCTTCGGCGGGCTCGGCGTCAATTTCCGTCCCGCTTCGAGGGTCAGGTCGCCGTTGATGGTCTCGTTGTTGCCGATGTTGCGGTCGCATCCGACCTGCGGCAATCCCATGAGAGTCCGTATTTCGTCAGGGTTCGTTCCGCCTTGCGACAAGTTACAAATGATCTCTACGCAATCCCGTCGTTCACTTATGCCGAGGTTTCTGGCGGCTCCAGGCCCCCAGAACGCTATGGCAAGCCGCGCTGGCCCGCTGCGCCGCACTTGTTTCTTGATCAGGCCCAGCGTCGCGATCTCGTCCAGAACTTCCATATTGCCGTCCTTCGCAATCGCGACTTTCGAAACAGCCAATCCGTGTAGGAGAATGCTCGAAGGCGGAGCCTTGCCGCAACATTGAGCGGGTCGTTTCTTGCGTCTACAGCTTGTTCGCCCACTTCGCGATATTTGCCAGTATTTGCTCAAACGCCGGCTTACCAGCGTAATAGAGCGCGCTGCTGCGCTTGTAAGCGTCAGCGTACAGCGCGCGTGTCTCCGCGTCGCTCAGGATGAAGGCCTGGTTCTCTGCGACGTTCTGATTATCACCCTGCCTAAAGCGTACCTGCTTGTGAGCCTTGTAGGCTTCCGTGCCGATGAACTTCTGAACGTCAGGCTGTTTCAGCAACTCATGGACATCGTAGTAGTGACGGAACCCAACCGGATCGCTGCCGTCCGCCTGCTGCTTGCGGAATTTCGTTGAGACCGTCTGCAGCTTTTCCACGAAGGTATAACCAGCGTCATAGCAGGGCACCTCCATGGCGCGGTCGTCGATGACGTCCACATTGCTTGCAACAGCCCGATCGTAGAGCCACGAGCTGATGTCTTTTGGCGCGTTCGGCGCCACCGTGTCGAAGCCGACCTCAAGCAGGACGCCCTCCCGCAAGCCTTCCATGGCCTCGACGACCGTCGTGTAGTTGAGTTTGATGCCAGCGCTGCGATAGTTCGGCAGATCATCGAACTCGGTATCGCGCTCGACGTTTGAGATGCCGTCAATCTTGATCTGGCCAGCCAGCCAATCGTAGAAGTCCTTGCGTGACTTGATATGAGCCGGTTTGTTCTGGTTTTTGCCGGTTTTTACATCCTGGCCGGGGAATGGCTGAATCAGAATATCGATGTCTTCCGAAAACCGGCTGACGATCTTGTGACCTTTGGAGAGTGATGTGCCGCCTTTTAGCTGGAATATGAAGCCAAGCTCGTCAAGTCCATAAAGGCAATGCATGATCCAGTAGCCTTTCTCGACCAGAGCCGGATCAATGTTCTTCTCGTCCGCCACAATCCGGATCAGATCAGCAAACTGCCGGTGATTGTGGAGAAAGTCACGCGGCATGCAAATCGCTCGCTCTCAGCGCGCGCTCAAAGAATTTCTTGGCGCGCTCGCTTCCGTAATCGCGCACCGCACGACGCAAGCGCTTCTGATCGGATTGGGCAGCACGCTCCGCCACACGCTTGAGAACTTCGTCCTTGGCCTCGGCGAGCTGATCGACGTTGTTGACAAGATCGACGAGCAGGAATTCCTTCGTCAGTGATTTTGGAAAGCGCGGCTTCACACGGAACGCGAACTTGCGGTTGCCGAGCTGGAATTCGCCGTGCCGCTTGTGATTGTAGACCACAGTCTTGTCATAGAGCTGCGTCGTGCCCACGCCCAGACTGTTGTAGGCGTTCGGCGACGCCAGCAGAAACGTATCGTCCTTCAGGAACGCACTCACCACGTCCTTGTCGGCCGCCGGTGCCGGTCCAAAGGCCGTTTCCTTCGGATGCATGTAGAGGCCGCCGGCGAGCTTCCTGAGGGTGCCGCTCTCAACCAGCTCCCTGAGATGCCGATCGACAGATGTCGACCAACGCGCGAGATCGGCGCGCCGGTATGCTTGGCCGGGCTTCAAGTGGCGCTTCAATTCGTCGAGCTTTGTCATGCCTCGAATATAGATCAAAAATCGGCTAGTTGCATGGTTTTTTATTGAATAATCATGCAAGAATAGACCTTATGATATTGATTTTATTCTTATTTGATATGGATAAGCCGCACCTAGCCTGAGAGATGCAAGAGCGCGTACCCAATTGAAGGCGGGGGTGGCTAGGAAGTTATCTTCATAAATTACGTAATTTCAATAGGTTGCGACGGATTTACCTGTTGGAAAGGCGGGTAGTGATGATATGAAATGTAGGATATAGACCGCTTATATCCGACAATTTAGATCATGCTATGGCTAAGCCACCTTCGACCCAACAGGACCGTGCCATCAGCTGCTCAAGCAGCGCGGTATTGCGCGCCCTTCCGAGCTTGCCACGGCAGGCGTCACGGCGGCGACAATTGCCCGCATGAAGCAAAAGGGCCTTGTCGTTCAACTTGGACGTGGGCTCTACCAACTGCCGGACGCTTCCACCGATACGCATCACTCGCTCGCCGAGGCTGCCAAGCGCGTACCCAAAGGTGATCGCGGCCTTCGCGCGCAAGGCCGGTGTATGGAAAGCGATGCAACCCTATATCGATGCGATGACCGCCAATGGCTAGCGTTGTGTCGACAGACAGGCGAGCGTCTGGCTCATGTCGCCAATGTCAGAATGCGCTTTGCGATATTGGACACCGGCCTTGAGCCATAAGACGAGGGAAAAGGCGGGCTCGCTTCCATTTTCCAGGAGATCCTCTTACTGGCGCCAGCGCATCGCTTCGCGGCAGGCCGAACTATGGCGCGTTCAACTCAGCAAAGGCGGCGTCCCGAACGCGCCAACACTCCGTCGGCTAACGGCTTGCGTCGTCTGTCCGAACGCAAGCGAGAACAGCCCGCCGCGATATCGCACTGCCGATTTCCCAGGTCGAACCAGCGGCCTCAAAGGGCAGGCGAGGCTGTCTGATGCCGAACCGTTGCCCGGCGGACACCTGATTGTCAGCTTCAGACCCATGTCGGGAAGCTGACCTGGCGATGCGGTACGACGCGTCAGATACTGCTGTTTTCCGGACGGCATGCTGCTTGCACAGTCGAGGTGCGGGCGGCGCGACATAGTGCGTGCACGCTCGCAACACGTATTTCGCGACGTCGCCCAGTCGCAAGAACCTGCGGGCTCGCCCTGTGCGTGCCCGTCCGAGGATAAGACAATGAAAAAGTCCGTTCTGCGCGCCGGGTTGCTCTCGATCATATGTCTGACGGTCGCGCTGCTCCACGGGCAGTCTGGTGCGACGCCGGCGGACGATCCGTTCCTCTGGCTCGAGGAGTCCGAGGAGCCGCGCGCATTGGCCTGGGCTCAGGCCGAGAACGAAAAGACGCTCGGCTCGCTGCAGTCGGATCCTCGCTATGAGCGCTTTTATCGAGATGCCCTAACCATCCTCCAGGAAAAACACCGGATTCCGTACGTTTCGCTGGGAGGACGAGGTCTCGAAAATTTCTGGCAGGACGAGAGCCATGTGCGTGGCATCTGGCGGCGTACCACCCTTGAGAGCTATCGCAGCGAGGATCCCCGATGGGAGACCATCCTGGACATCGATGTGCTCGCTGCCGCCGAGAACAAGAACTGGGTCTACAAGGGGCGCAGCTGCTTTGGACGCCGCTGCCTCATCGAACTTTCCGATGGTGGCAAGGACGCCGTGTCCATCCGCGAGTTCGATCGTGACGCCAAAAGCTTTGTTGCAGGTGGTTTCGAGCTGCCAGAGGGCAAGCAGAGCGTCAGCTGGCTCGATCGTGACACTGTCCTTGTTGCACGTGATTGGGGCGAGGGGACCACGACCGAAGCCGGCTACGCTTTCGTATTGAAAGAACTCAAGCGCGCTCAGCCGCTCGATCAGGCGCGCGAAGTCTTTCGTGGCCAGCGCACCGACTTCGAAATTGTACCATTGGTGCTTGGTGAAGGGCGGATTCATGTGACCGGCGTCGCTCGTCAGATCAACGGCTTCGAGTGCCAGTATGTGCTGTTTGGGCCGGCGGGGCCGATCGAGCTCGATCTGCCGAAGAAGTCGGCGATCGTCGGCATCGCGAGTGGCCGCCTGCTTGTGAAACTGGACGAAGACTGGATACGCAGCGGCGAGACCAGCTTCAAGGCCGGCTCAATGATCTCGTATGACTTGGCCGAATGGAAGCAGGATCCGCTGCGGGCCAAACCATCTGTCGTTTTCCAGCCCAATTGCCGGCAGGCACTCCGCGGATTTGGCAGCAGCAGGAATTTCCTGGTGCTGACGATTTTGGATAATGTTCAAAGCAGGGCATTCGTCTACAGGTACGATCAGGGCAGATGGCATGCCAAGCCGATCCCACTGCCGGAGAATGCGAGCGTCAGCCTATCAGCCGTTTCCCAGCATGCGGACAAGATGATGTTTAGCGTCTCTGACTATCTCGCGCCAACGTCGCTTTGGTACTTTGATGCCAAAAGCAAACGGCTCGAGCTCTTGAAGACAACACCTGCCGCGTTCGACGCATCGAAGCATGTCGTCGAGCAGTTCAAGGCGACTTCGCGCGATGGTACGCGGATTCCGTACTTCCTGGTGCGACCAAGGAGCGCAAGACCCGACGGGTCAACCCCGACGCTGCTCTATGGTTATGGTGGGTTTCAGGTTCCGCTTCTCCCTTCCTACGCAGGAACTGTGGGGCGGCTATGGCTCGAACAGGGGAATGCGTATGTTGTTGCCAACCTGCGCGGAGGCGGCGAGTTCGGTCCACCATGGCACCAGGCCGGCCAGGGGGCAATGAAGCAAAAGACATGGGATGATTTCATCGCGGTCGCCGACGATCTGATCCGCCGGAAAGTCACAAGTCCGCGCCGGCTCGGCGTGATCGGCAGCAGTCAAGGGGGCCTGCTGGTCGGCGCCGCAATGACCCAGCGCCCCGACCTTTTCAACGCGGCGATCATACAGGTGCCGCTGTTCGACATGCTTCGATTCACCCACTTGGGCGCCGGCGCGTCCTGGACTGCCGAGTATGGCGACCCGGCCATTCCCGAACAACGAGAGTGGATCGAGGGCTACTCGCCCTATCAAAAGTTGGTACCGGGCAAGAACTACCCGGAGCCTTTCATTTTCACCTCCACCAAGGACGACCGCGTCCATCCTGCGCACGGCCGCAAGGCCGCCGCAAAGCTTGCTGCGCTTGGCCAACCTTATTTTTACTTTGAGAACCTCGATGGGGGGCACAGCGGCGCGGCCAATTTCATCGAACAGGCGCGAAGGCTGGCTCTGGAATACACATATGCATCCAAGCGGCTTTCGGCCGAGCCACCAGGAGCCGCGCCCTAAGCGTAGGTCGAGCGCCTGTGATCCTACCTCAGCTTCTCCATGCTGGTGAACGAGCTCACGTCAGCAAAGTCGAGGCAGGCGATCAGCTTCTTGTAAGCTGCATCATCAACCTCTACGGGCGGCACTACGAGGCGGAGCAGACAATCGGCTTTGCCGGTTAAGCGAGAGGCTTCGAGGATTTCCGGAATATCTGCAATGGCCCGCCGGAAATCCTCAAGCCAGCCATCGAGTGGCGCGACGGCGCACACCTATGAACACACTCATCGCTACGTTGGCTTTGCGTCGTCAACCAGCGCGACGAGCCGATCAGACCGCTGTCCTGAACGGTGCTTGATGCGCCGCCAACACGCGGGCACCGAAAGATCGCTCGATCCGGCAAGCGTTGTCGGATCGTTTGGGTCGAGCTGCAACTTGTCCAGAATCGTTCGGACGACGGCATGCCCTTTCTGCCAGCTTCGCAGCTCGGGTGAGAAGAGTTTTGCCGTCGCAAACATAAGGCCTTTGATTTGCACCTTCCAGAGAGATTGCTCCTACAACGCCGAGATTCGTCGCTGAAGGCGCGGTACGCCTGTGTCGCCTTCGCATCAAGTGGAGATCGTAAAGTGCAGCGAACCATTGGGCTGATCGGAGGGATGAGCTGGGAAAACACGGCCATCTATTACAAGGAAATCAACGAGATCGTCCGTCAGCGCCGCGGCGGTCTCGCCTCGGCAGACATCTTGCTTCGCTCTGTTGACTTCGGCGATATCGTCGCCCTTCAGAAGGCGGGAGAATGGAGGCAAGCGGCTGCTTATCTGGCGAGGATCGCCCGGCAGTTGGTCGATGCAGGCGCTAGCTGCATCCTGATCTGCACCAATACGATGCATGTGATTGCCGACATTGTTTCTGCCGAGCTGAGTGTGCCGCTCATCCACATCGTCGATGTGACCGCTGCGGCTCTGCTCGCCGCTTTCGTCACGCGGCCACTCTTGCTTGGGACGCGCTATACGATGGAGCAGCCGTTCTATTGTGATCGCCTGCGGCAGCGGTTCGGCCTTTCGCCGGTCATACCGGCGGAGCGCGAGCGGAGGCTGATTCACGATGTCATTTTCGAGGAGCTGTGCTGCGGCACGGTTTCCGATCACTCGCGCCAGGAAGTTATCGACATCATTGCGCGAGGTCGCGCCCGGGGCGCCGACGCGCTGATCCTTGGCTGCACGGAGATCGGTCTTCTCATCGGTCCCGAACATACACAATTGCCGGTGTTCGATTCGGCGAGACTGCATGCCAGGGCGGCAGCTGATTTTGCAGAGGGCAGCGGTCGGCTCATGCCGCCTCCCTAAGCGCGCAGCGACGATCGCATCGCTAATCGACGTCTGATCTCGTCCGCGGTGAGGCCACCTGGCCTTTGCAGCGGTCTCAACGCGCTGCATCTGGCCATCTCGGGTAGCGCGCAGCGCATCAAGGACAATTGTTCGCTTCATCTTAGCAGTTTGTCAGATTGGCTTCACTGCCCTGCTGATTTCCGCTCGCTAGCCAGCTGAGACCGTCAGGGATTCATCTTTTATCTGCGTGCGACCATGGCATGACGTTTGCTCAGTTAGCTGAGAGCCCGCGGTGCTGTATTCGCGCCGCGAGGAACAGCGAAGGAAGGAAACAACTTGCCAAATCTGCGACCGGAACCGCTTTGTCTACCCGGCAACATCCCTAGCAGCTGCCGCAACAATGAATTTGACGCGTATCCGGCAATTGAACGCCATGATCGTGCGTAGCCTGCACGACGTTGAAGCGACCGGCCACTTCGTCGATTGGGGCAATGGTACGAGCCACCGCCTTCTGACGGAGAAGGACGGCATGGGTTTTAGTGTCTGCCACACGGTGGTCCGCGCTAACACCGTTTCGCTTCTGCAATACCGCAATCACCTCGAAGCCTGCTACTGCATCGCCGGAGAGGGCGAGGTCGAGGACATGGACGGCAATGTCTTCTCCATTCGTAAGGGCGACATCTATGTGCTTGACAAACATGACAAGCATCTTCTGCGCGGGGGGCGGGACAAGGACCTGATCCTCGTCAGCATCTTCAACCCACCCCTTAACGGAACCGAGCGCCACAAGCTGAACGACCCGGCAGGCTCGGCATATTGAGCAAGGCGAAGCTCGACTGCCATGACGCAGCATTTGCAAACTTTGTTACATGGCGAGAGGGCCGATGCGGGGCAGCCGGTCGGCCGCATCGACATTCTGTCGACCGACGAACGCAAATATCTACTGGAGGAGTTGAATCGGACGGCGGCGCCTTATCCGTCGGAGCTGTGCATCCATGAGCTGTTCGAGGCGCAGGTGCAAAAGGCGCCGGAGGCGGTAGCGGTGGTCCACGAGAAGGAGAGATTGAGCTATGGCGAGCTCAACGCGCGGGCCAACCGGCTGGCGCATCATCTGATCGAGCTCGGGGTCAAGCCGGACCAGCCGGTGGCGATCTGCCTGGAACGCAGCGTGGCGATGGTGGTTGGTGTCTTGGCGATCATGAAGGCGGGCGGCGCCTATCTGCCGCTGGATCCAGCTTATCCACCGGCGCGGCTGCGGCAGATTGTCGGCGATGCAGAACCGCGACTGCTGCTTGGTGATGCCGCCGGTCGAACCGCATTGGGCGAGGCACTCGCCGATGTCAGCGTGGTCGATCTGGATACCGGCACCCGGGCCTGGTGCGAGCGGCCGCCCTCGGACCCTGACCCGCGCACGCTTGGCCTCACATCCCGCCATCTCGCCTATGTGATCTACACCTCAGGATCCACGGGAATCCCCAAGGGCGTCGAAATGTCCCACGGCTCGCTTGTGAATTCGCTGGTGGGGATTGGCACGTCAAAACTGCGGACACTTCAGTTCGCGACGTTGAACTTCGATGTGTCCTGCCAGGAACTGTTCATTTGTTGGAAGGACGGCGGAGTACTTGTGCTCCTGCGGGAAGAGACCCGGAGGCGCTTCTCCGACCTGCTGGAGTTTGTCAAGCGGGAGGCGATCGAGCGGCTTTTCCTCCCATTCGTGGCATTGAATCATCTTGCAGAAGTCTGGAGCACGCAGCGCGTGCAGCTGCCTTCTTTAAGAGAGCTTTATACAGCCGGTGAACGATTGCAGGCTACTGCCCTGCTTAAGGCTTTCTTCGAGGCACACCCGAACGCGAGATTGATCAATCAATATGGATCCACAGAAATCAGCGTCATTTCCGAGCACCGCCTTGCAGCTGATCCGTCATGTTGGCCCGAGATGCCTCACGTTGGGCGCCCAATCGCCAACACGCGGGTGTATCTGCTGGATGGTCATGGCGCGCCCGTGCCGTTTGGTGCGGTGGGCGAGCTTTACATTGGCGGGGCGGGGGTTGCGCGCGGCTATTTGAACCAACCGGAGCTGACAGCCGAGCG
>NZ_JAUMTJ010000084.1:0-30218 GCF_032654765.1 Bradyrhizobium sp. 33ap4
GTAATTCTGAAACACCATGCCGATGTCGCGCTTGTGTGGAGGCATGTTGTCGATCGAGCGCCCCTCCAGAAGAATCCAGCCGTGGGTGGGCACCTCAAAGCCCGCGAGCATCATGAGCGTTGTCGTCTTGCCCGAGCCAGAGGGTCCCAGCATAGTCAAGAACTCACCCCGCGCGATGTCCAGGCTGAGATTCTTAACGACCAGCGTTTCCCCATCGTAGGTCTTCTGGACCTCGGAAAACTTCACAAAGGCATTGTTCAAGCCCGGCATCGACCCTCTCCCCTATCCTGGCGCTTCTCCCGCTACTGCAGCGGCGCCGACGACCGGACCATGATGTTCTTTTGTGATAGACTGCAGCTGTTCAAGATCGCACACCTGCATGAGGCGTCTGCGTTTGACCAGATGGCGCATTCCTTCCCTACCTGCGTTCTCGTCTACGATCCGGGGACGACAGACGCTTTTTGCATTTCATAGAAGTTTTATCGGGCTCCTCAAGCTGGATTTCCTTAATGTGGCCCTCCGCACGGCCGAAATCCTGCGTCGAGCCGGCAAAATCCGGGGGTTTATATCGACAGCGCTTTCAGCCGAAAAAAATACGCAAAACGTCGGATGCACTTATCTCCAGCGAGAACGAAGCACGCGAACTTGGCCAGGAAGGCGCGAACGTAGGCGCGCGTTTACTCTCCCTGATCGCCACCCTGAAGTGTGGGCTAGCCTAACATTCCGTCGAGCCTAAGCTTCCTAACTGCCTTGACGGATTGCGATACACCCGAAGTCCTTCCGTCTGTTGAACGCCCTCTCGATGCACTAGCAAAACTTGATGACCCTGATCTGCATCGCCGCGCCGCATTAGAACCTCATCGCCGCCCCTCGTTCTCGACTCCCGATCAACCGCACAATTCGAGTCTGGCTGACAGGCTTGAACCCGCCGCTGGCCTCGCGGTGAACGCTTTCGAGACTTCGCCACAGCCTTCCTGAAGCCCACATCGTCGGACTCTCGATGTACTTAGGAGGCAGTTCGCTTGCAAAGCGCGAAGTGGAGCAGAATGGCTCGTGCCTATACTCGCATCCTCGCGACCGAGAATACGCGTTGACAATCCTTATCTTTCCGGAGCTCAAGGTTGGGTTTTGCGGCAGCGCGGCCCATGGCATTTGCTATATACGAGAACGCGCGTTCGAATACTACGCGTGAAATATCGCGTCGTAGACTTTGCTGTGAGCGGGACGACTCTGCTGTCGTCCCTTTGGAATAACGAACGATATTGGGTGAGCGACAATGGTCTCTCGATGCGCCGTAGCGCGTCATGACCTCATCGGCAGGCTTTGCACCGAGGCTGGGTACACTAGTATTCCGCGCCCCAGTATTAGCCGACAGCACAATAACAACTCGGCGGACTCTCGTTGCTAAAATCCGAATGTGCGGTCAGCTTGACTAGCTTGCCGGCTCCTTGATTGGCGCCGGGTCTAGCGAGGCATAAGCGCTTGAAATAAGCCTATAACTGCTACATGTCTTTTCTTCGAGGCCCTTGCGCTCATCAAGTTGCAAGACGCCGCGGGCTTTGCGTATCAATTTTTGTTTTTCGAATCGGATGAGCGTCTCCGTAACCCCGCGCGACGCAATCCCAAGACGATGGAAAGGTAATCGTGGGTAACTGGAAGGACATGAGTACCAAGAACATCGTTCGCCAAACAGAGCCAGGTTGCGACCCGTTCTTGGCAACCGTGCCACACGCCATGCGGAAATCCTGCACATGGATCCTGTGCGCGCTTTCCGCAACGAGCACAACAGATTGATGAGTTGGAAGATTCCCCCCAATAGAAACGAAGCGCCGAGCATACGTCTGTTTCCTATAAGCGCTGTTTCAAGTATGCTTCCCGCTGCGACGATCCTCAGAGAGAGAAGTCCCGACTCCAAAAAATAGACGTGCTCAAGATCCTTTTTCGGACTTGCAGGACCGTCCGTTCTTTCAGAACAATCGGCTGAAGGAATTCCGCTATTGCTGCGAGGTCTTGAAGAGAGAGTCTCGCTAGAATCCCATTTTTGACAAAGAGCCGCTTATCAGAACGCTGCTTAAGCATGGGCTGAGTGCCGGTCGTCCACTGGCGAACTCTATCTCCGGAGCTTTCGAGCGCTCCGGCGAGGGCGGGCACGTGGTCGCTCGTAGTACGGTCTGTCTCCTGAGCTTTAGGACTTAACTGGATCGACCGGCGTAAAACAGTACAGAACTTCTTCAGTCTGTATTGATGCGATGGATGGGGCAATGACGACTAAATCCGGCGCCTACCCGCCATTTTTCAACGAATTTCGTTCGGCGACGAGCCGCCTGTTTCGAGCTGTTGCTTGATCAGCCGCGCCGACGTCGAGGGATCTGGCCGAAGCTCGCTACACAGTCAGACAAGGAAGCTGCCCCACCACCTGATGCCTCGCGGCTCTTGCCGAGCACGATCGCACCAGCCGTTGCATCGAACGGTACATGGGAAGCGCGTTAGACCGCAGGCAAGACGCTCGTCGTCTTCGACTTCGACAGCGTGCCGATGCTATCAAGGCACAGAGCGATTGCCCTCGCTAGCAGCACCGCCTGGTTGAAGGTTCGAGCCAATCAGCTGCTGTTTGATCCACCCGGCGAGGGCAAAGACTCATATCGGTGCAACGATCCGCCAGGCTCTCATTGCGGGGGTGGCACGGTCTCTTCGCAGACACGAGGATTTGGTGCGGCTGCTGTAGGTGGTCCGGCGCGAGCTAGCGCTGCAGTTCGCTATCGCCAAACTCGACCGCTACGAGCGACGCTCGCTGCGATAAGGGCCAATCAGCCGCTATGCGAACGGGGGTGTATTGTCGCGGCCACGTAAGAACGCTGACGACTATCGATCGGAGCTATCGCCGAAAGTTGATGACGGAGGGAATCGAAGGCGGCATATCGTGGGGGTGCTTGACGCCTCCACTTCTCCACCGAAGGAGCGATATGCCGTGTCCAAAGATAACATCATCAAGCTGATTCAGCCAGGAAACGTCGCCGATCAACTCACAGAAGTCTTGCGCAACGGGGCACGTACCCTTCTCGCCCAGGCGGTCGAGGCCGAGATCGAGGACTTTCTTGGCAAGCATGCCGATTTGAAGACCGCGGACGGCCACCAGCGCGTCGTCCGCCACGGTCACCTGCCGGAGCGCGAGGTGATGACCGGTATCGGTCCGGTCGCTGTCCGCCAGCCACGTTTGCGTGATCGCGAGGCGGACGTCACCGATCCCGACCGCATCCGGCCCCTCCGTCGATCCTGTCACCCTACATGCGCCGTTCGAAGTCGATCGAGACGCTTGCCGATCCTTTACCTGAAGGGTATCTCGACTGGCGACTTCTCGGGGCGCTGGCTGCGCTGCTCGGCAAGGATGCTGCCGGGTTGTCGGCATCCGGCATCGGTCGAAGGATGGCTGGCTCGACGAGCACACCGCGTGGCAGAAGCGCGATCTGTCGGCGAAGCGCTACGTTTACATCTGGGCCGATGGCATCCATCTGGAGGCGCGGCTCGAGGACGAAAAGCAGTGCATCCTCGTGCTGATCGGTGCGGCGCCGGAAGGCCGCAAGGAACTGGTCGGCTTCACCGATGGTCCCCGCGAGAGCGCGCACGACTGCCGCGATCTGCTGCTTGATCTGAAGCGGCGCGGGCTCGACGTGCCTCCGCGGCTCGTCATCGCCGATGGCGCAATCGGCTTCTGGAAAGCCGCCGGCGAGGTCTGGACGAAAACGCGCGAGCAGCGCTGCTGGGTGCACAAGACTACAAACGTGCTCGCCAAGCTGCCGAAGAGCCAGCAGCCGAAAGCCGAGCGCGCGTTGCAGGAGATCTGGATGGCTGAAACGAAGGTCGCCGCCGAACTGGCGTTCGACGCCTTCATCGAGAGCTACGCGCTCAAATACGAGAAGGCGGCCGACTGCTTGAGCAAGGATCGAGACACGCTGCTCGCATTTACGACTTCCCGGCCGAGCACTGGAAACACTTGCGGACGACCAACCCCATCGAAAGCACCTTCGCCACCGTGCGCCACCGCACCATCCGATCGAAGGGTTGTCTGTCGAACGGGACCGCGCTCGCCATGGTCTTCAAACTGGTCGAGGGCGCACAGAAAAGCTGGCGGCCGTCTCGATGGCCACAACCAGTTGCCAAAACTCGTTCTTGGTGTGACATTCAACGACGGGATCGAGGTCATCGCGAAGCCGGCCGACCGTCAGCCCATAACCGCCGCCGCCTGACCGGCCCCGGCGTCACCAAAATTTGGCGATAGCTCTATCGATCGCCCGGTGGAGAACAAACGACATTACCCTGTCTCCGTGATCATCTCCAGGAGCTGTCGGTCACGTTAGACTCGGGTGCGCGATGAAGAATGTAGGAGCCGGTTCGGGATCACGGACTTCACCTTTCCCTCGTGTTCGGGAAAGTTGGATCGAACGACGCTTGCGGTTGAGCAGCGACGATTCAGAACGTATTGTAGTCTTCCCTGGGGAGCCTGAGGATGCCCCAGGGAAGGATGCATGGACAAAATACATCGTACTGTCGTGGCGACGCGACAGATGGCTGTTAGAACTTCAAGATTAAACCAGTCAGGAAGGTAGTGGTGGATGTGTTAGCGTAACCCGCGGAAAAGCCGCCGGCGAGATCCGACCAAACAACGCCAGCGTAGACGTCCACGTGCTTATCATACCTGTAAACCGCAGAGAGTGACGCAGTTTGCCAAACGCCTGAACAGTACGAGTGGGCATTGCTGGAGCACGGCCTGGCAGTAGCGTTCGACTGGAAGTAATCTTGCATTGCACGGTAGTATCCCGTCGAGATAATCCAGGGGCCAGTTTCATACTTCGCGCCGATCCATGCAAATCCAACATTCTTATGGCCATAGGAATATGCGGTATTATTGACCGCACCGAATATGTAGCCGCCGACTGTCGTATCCCCCACAACAAGCGGGCTGGACGGATTCGAATATTGGACATGGTCATAACCCGCGTAAAACGACAGCCTGTTGGCAGGAGCATCCTTGGCACCGCCAGTAAAATCATAGGTATATCTACCCATGAGGGCCCACTGCTCGGTGTTCTGCCCGCTGACACTAAGAGTGCTACAACTCGGTGTGCCGGCCACGCCGCATCCGCCAACCCCGAAGAGGCCGGCTCTCACAACGTTCCGCTCCACGGTGTACACCGCATCGAAGGCGAAGCCTTGCCAGGTAACACCAAAATTTCCTGCATAGGCATCGCCATGGAGGGACGTGCCCTGGCTCTGTCCTTGGCCGAACATGAGGCCAGCATGAACAAGTTCATTCGTATAGACGTATTTGGCTGAGTTGTTCCATCTAGCCGCTTCGGTGGCTCCGGCGCCTGCAGTAAATCCAGGCGACCACAGAAGGCCCGAGAAATCGGCAATAACCACCGGATCGAAACCCCATATGGAATCCGCAGCGAGCGTGTTGTTTCGGCCGACCTGCAGCTGCCCGTAGGTCGGATTGCGTACACCGGCCCAAGCTTGGCCGTTGATCCCACCGCATTTGCTCGAGTCTCCGCTTGTCGTTTGTTGGCTGTCCGGCTTGCCATTGTTGTCGAGGAGAGTCTTGCAGCCGTCAGAAAGTTGGCCGGTTAGCGGACTAAAACTGGTTTCAATCCTGCCGATCGCTTGCCAACCATACGCGAGGTTTTCCTCGATCTTCAGACCGACATATGTATAACCTTGCGTGTTTATCGTCGAGATTGGCCCCCGGCCGGTTGGAGCGGCGAAGACGTTGGCATTCACGCCCCCAAAATAGTTGCCGATCGGAGCAGAGTTGTTTGAATAGGCGTATCCGAGATCGATCGACCCATAGAGCGTGATGCCGTTCCAGGTCAGCGAGTCGGGAATTGGATTTTTTAGAGCTGGAGCTTTCAGTACTTGGTCCAAATCAGCCGCCTGTGCAGCCACCGTCAAGCCAGCAAGAGCCAGCCCACAAACTACGCCTTTTACTACCCGTCGCTCGATGGATGACGTCATACTTCCCCCTTCATCGTAAGTTAATCACTGCCCAATACGATAGTGCTGGATTACGTTCTTCTGTTTGCATCACGTCATGACAGCACCCATCGTTTTGATTTTGGACAGCGCTATTGCCTTGGGCCACCCGTTAGTCGCACGCGGTTTTCACGGCGACCGTCACCATTCCAAACCTGCCGTTAGTATCCGCCGCTGAACATCAGCTTGAGACAACCGAAATCGCGAACATTGCTTCTCAATCTGAGAAAGCGTCACGACCATTGACTAGAATTCTCGTGGCAGCAGACGTCGCGACAGGGCTCATTCCGTGACACGCGGATTAAACCTAACCGACTACATCCCTCTGAGGGCTTACGAACTCAGTACGTATCGGACGGCGAAAGCTAGTCTGCGCTAGCTGCGTGCTATATTTGCATCACGAGGGTCCGTACGGCCCACTGAAATTGGCGACCACAAAGATCATTCGATGAAGCAGACTACCAGTGGGCGATTTCGTTGAAGAAGGCTAGCAGTGTTTCGTTGTAGTAGCCCTGCTGGATGGGTTCTAACCGCGCGAACCTCGGCGTGCACATTGGGATCGGCTTCACCCTCGTGCGTATCCTTTGGGCGGTGACGCGTGTAAGAACTTGTCGCGCGCCGCGTCCGGGCTCGTAAAGCGTAAACGATCGAGGTTGAGAATACGCCTGAGGTGCGCAGACAAATCTGATCTTGATGCGAAGCAGACGCGAGGTGCGTCCTTTCCACGATCATGGGTCATGTCGCGAGCGACGTCATAGCCTGAGCGCGGTCTCCGCCGTGAAGGCTGCTTGGTAACCCGCGGCTTCAATGAGCATCGATCGCAATCGCGCTCGCTCGCGAAGCAAGAATCGTGACACCATCGATCCACAGTACTCCGATAATCGAAGTGTTCGAGCGAGCGCTCATTCATGCACCTGGTCGGGTGATACCTCTGCCTCCCGAATTACCGCGTGACTTCGACCGCAACAATAATCGTCTTCTCGAAATCGAATCGGAGTTCGTCGAGTAAGCGAAGAACGCTTGACCGCCGCGCATCCTGGCCCAGCGCACCGCTTAGACGAAGTGCGAAAACAAACTCCGGGGTGACCTGCCCTCTCATTGCGACGCGATCAGTTCAGGGTCCGACCAGGAAGAAGCGGATCGGTCATCAGCCGACACAAAATGCTTGCTGGGGCCGGCGCCGGGATCGGCAATACGGCGTGGAGCGCGAACCACGTCCTCACGGCCTAGGTCGCTATTGTTGCGCTGTTAGCGCCTCGATCGCCTGTCGATGGACTTGGTGGGATCGCCAGAGGACCATCTTTGTCCAGTCAGCAAATTGCGGGTAGAAGTGTTGCTTCGTGGCCCGACGAATTCGGCGACCAAGGTCGGCATGGGCCGCCTGCGGCCTATACATGAACAGCCGATGATCGTCGCGGAGCGCGGTTCCGCTTGGATACGTTCCGAACTCGAGCGCGACGTAGGTGTGGCGATCACCTAGGGTTCGCTCCCAAAACGCATCCACAGAACCGGGAATGATAACCGAAGTGGAATTCCCGACTTCTGGCGACGTCACCGAAGGTCCAAAGATCTTTACCGCTCGATCATAACCGTCGAGGCCTGAGGGCTGCTCGCATTGCAGTTCCCCGTAGCCATACCGGCCAAGGCCCGTGTGGTAATCGATGATGATGACCTCGTCACGCGGTGCGACATTGGAGACAGCCACGATGTGCTCAAGCATCTGCCTAGTCTCTGTCGGCGCGGCCCCTCCGTAGAACATGCCGCCTGGCCGGGTATATTGACCTCCGGACCGCGCTTGCAAGTATTGCGCCTCTCCATGGGCCGCCTTGTAGGCCTCGATAGCGCCTTGCGCCCGCCGCGCTCCTTCTTAATATCGGCAGGAACAATATGGTCGGCCAACTCCTCGTATCCCGTATTTTCAGGAAGCGCTGCGGAAAAGTCGAGGAATTTGCGATTGAGGTCCACGCCCTCAGCCGTCACACGGCGGTCCCAGGCGAAGCCATAGGAATTGAGCGCGTGGATCAGAAGTACCGCGGTTGATGGTGGAAGACCCTCGTGAAATCTTGCCCGCAAGAAGAGCGCTTGGGCGGCGGATCGGCAGTAGCCTTCGACTCCGTGCGTTGCAGATACCAGGATCAGTAGTCTCTTGGCGTCTTCGCGCCCGAAGTAAGCCAACGTCAGTGTACGGGGGCTCTCCGGAAGACGGGGCGATAGAATGCTCGCCCTCGCGGCTCATTTCGCCACTTCCAATTGGGCCTTGGTACACATGCGCACTGCGCCCTCGCGACGCCTCGGACTGCGTCATGGTTGCATCCGTTGGCGTTAAATTGCAGTCGCGACGCTCGGTGCGCCCTGGAGCCCTAGGTGTTCAGTCCCGAGGTCAAGTGGATGGGATCGATCCTGAAGCGGTTTGGTTCGTCGGCTCATGCTTTGCAGATAGCTTCATAGGGCGTGAGACCACGCAGGGTCTTAAGGCGTCTGGCGAAGTTGTAAGCATCAAGGAAGGCAGCGAGGTGATCTTCCAATTGCTCGTGGGTCTCGTAGTGGTATCGCCGGACGGTTGCCTCCTTGAGCGTGCGGTTCATTCTCTCGACCTGACCGTTAGTCCAAGGATGATTGGGCTTGGTCAGGCGATGCTCGATGCCGTGTCCCAGGCAGGCCCGGTCGAAGGGATGGCCGCGCCAGCTTGCAGTGGCGCCATCACGATTCTTAGGCAGGTCGGCGAACTGGATACCGTTGTCGGTCAGTACAGTGTGGATCCGGAAAGGGACGGCCGCCACCAGTTCTTCGAGGAAGGCCCTGGCTGCTGCACCCGTGGCCTTCTTCACCAGCCGGGCGAAGGCGTATTTGGCGGTCCGGTCCACCGCCACGAAGAGATAGAGTTTGCCTTCCTCGGTGCGGACCTCAGCGATATCGATGTGGAAGTAGCCAATGGCGTAGCGCTTGAAGGGGGGCCTGGCGGGCTTGTCGCCGGCGATCTCGGGTAAGCGGCTGATCCCGTGACGTTGCAGGCAGCGGTGCAAGGACGAGCGCGTGAGATGCGGGATCGTCGCCTGCAGCGCATAGAGACAGTCATCCAAAGGCAGGAGCGTGTGCTTGCGGAAGGCGACGACCATCGCCTCTTCCTCGGCAGAAAGCACGGTCGAGCGCACGGTCTTTGGCCCCATCGGCGCATCGTGGACAAAGGTGCGCTTACGCCACTTGGCGACCGTCTTTTGGTTGAGCCCGTGCTGGGCGGCTAGCTCTTTGAGCGGAGCCTTCGATCGCTGTATTGCCGCTCGGATCGCGTGCGTGGTCGTGGCGCTGCCATGGAGTATCTGGCCCATAGGTCCTCCCGGAATGAAGGACCAGTTTGGCTGATTCCCCCACACTCCGGGACCAGACACCTAGGCCTGATAGAGCGTGCGCGATGTGGCGCTCAGGACTTCCGCACCGCGCTCGTTCACCAGGACGCGTTCGCTGCACCCAAACAAGTTCCCGTTCTCGCCGAATAGAATGAGCGGCACATGTAAGGTCATGCCCGGCTCGAGAACGGCCTTCGCCCCCGGCTCGACGCTGATGTTGCCGCGTTCGGTCCAATGGATGCCAGTCTGGTATCCGGTCCGATGCCCGCTTGCGGCCCGAACGATCGATCACCTTACGCGCAGCCGCATCCACTTCGCCTACTATCACCCCCGGCTTGATGGCCGCAATCGCAGCCTCGACGGCCTCCACCGAAAAAGCGTACAGCGATTCCGTCTCCGGATGACGCCCAAGCTCGGCACCGCGCACCACTCCGGGCGCATACGGTCGGATCGGGCTGAAGGACAATATCGCCGGTGCGGCGGGCGATCAGTGAGCCGTCGAGAATCGCCGCAGCCGCGGCGAGCGCCGCCTCGTGCGGCTTGCCCGTGCGGTCCAGAATACCCAGTTCCAGCGCTTCTTCGATCGGGACCTGACGGCCGGTGCTGATGATTTCGATGGCGCTCTCCAGCGCGATCAGGCGCGGCAAACGCTGTGTCCCGCCTGCACCCGGCAGTAGTCCCAACGTTACCTCCGGCAAGCCAAGGCGCGCGCCGGGCAACCCCACTCGCGCATGGCAGGCCAGCGCCAACTCAAGCCCGCCACCTAGGGTCGCGCCGTGCACTACAATGACCACCCGCTTTTTGCTGGCTTCAATCTGGTCCAACACATCTGGCAACCGCGGCGGTATCGGTGGCTTGCCAAATTCGCGAATATCGGCTCCGGCCGACAACGCCCTGCCTTCCATAGATCGCAATGACCCTCACTTTGGGGGATGTCGCCTAGCGCCGCGACGGCATCAGCCAGCTCCTGACGCACAACCGCACCCGGCGCATTCGCGGGGGGATTGTTCAGGACGATCAACCCGACCCCGTTCTCGATACCGGTGCGGACGGTTGAGCTCTCTAATTTCATCACGGCAACTCACAGACGCTCTATGACCATGGCGATGCCTTGCCCGACGCCCACGCACATCGACAGGCAGGCATAGCGGCCGCCGCTCCGCTCGAGCTGACGCAACGCTGTCAGGATGATGCGGGCGCCTGAGGCACCGAGAGGATGGCCGATGGCGATGGCGCCTCCATTGGGGTTTAGGCGGCTATCAGCGGGATCAAGATTCAGTTGCTTGCAACAGGCGAGCACTTGGCTGGCAAATGCCTCGTTGATCTCAATTACGTCCATGTTCTTCAAGCTCAGCCCCGCGCGTTCCAGCGCTTTCGGAACGGCGAAGCCGGGTCCGATGCCCATAATGCGTGGAGGGACGCCGGCGACAGCGCCGGAAACGATCCGCGCCCGCGGTTGCGGTCCGAGATGCTTCGAGCCAATCATCAAAGCCGCCGCTCCGTCATTGACGCCTGAGGCATTGGCGGCAGTCACCACGCCGCCCGCGAAGAGCGGCTTCAGAGTAGCCATTTTTTCCGGCGTCGTTTCGGGGCGTGGATGCTCATCGGCATCTACAACCGTGCGCTCACCCTTTCGGCCGGGAACCTCGATTGGAAGGATCTCGTCCTTGAAGAACCCCTCGGCACGGGCAGTCTCGTATTTCTGCTGACTGTCGTAGGCAAAGACATCGCATTCCGCGCGGCCGATTTTATAATCGATGGCAAGATTGTCGGCGGTTTGGGGCATAGCATAGTCGCCAAATTTTTCCCCGAATTCCTTGTTGGGAAACCGGGTGCCGATGGTCGTGTCGTAGATTTCCGGCTGGCGGTTCCAAGCGCTCGGCGATTTGCCGAGTACAAAGGGCGCGCGCGTCATGCTTTCGGTGCCGCCCGCAACATAGAGGTCGGCCTCGCCCACTGTGACAGATCGCGCCGCGTCCAAAGCCGCGGCCATCCCCGAGCCGCACAGTCGATTCACGGTCAGCCCGCCTGCGCCTAGGCCCACATCGCCCAGGAGTCCGACAAAACGGGCCACGTTCCGGCTGTCTTCGCCGGATTGGCAGACATTGCCAAGGATCACGTCCTCGACGCGCTCGACAGGCAAGTCAGATCTCTCCATGAGAGCACTCACGACCCGTGCTGCCAGATCATCGGCCCGGACGCCCGCCAGCGCGCCGCCATGGCGGCCGAAGGGACTGCGCAAACCGTCGAAAATATATCCTTCAAGCATCGGTCGTAATCTTTCTCTTGGTGCTGGGTCCGAGCCCAATTCTGGTTCCTAGTGCAAAGCAGCCGCATGCGCAGTCTACGGGAACTGACGAACCTTCATCTCGGAAGGCTCGCACTTCTGCTGGAGGCGCGAGATCCATCAAATTCCTTCTAGAATTCAGCAAAACGGACGGGGTGATGTTCGCTGACCGGTTTTGCCGCACGTGGCGCGACTACCTGCGCCTGCGCGCCATCACGCTATCTGCCCTTCCAAACGGGATCGCGCTTTTCGGCAAAGGCCCTGGCACCTTCGCGACTATCCTCTGAACCGAACAGCGCGTCGACAGTCGCAAGCTGGCGGCGAGTCACCCGATTCATCGCGTCCTGGAAGGTGAGCGCCTCGGTCACGCGGACCGTTTCCTTGATAGCTGCGAAGACCAGCGGCGGCCCGCCGGCAAGCAGCCGCGCGACCTCCCATACGCGTTCGTCGAGCTTCTTCTTGGGCAGCACCTCGTTGACCAGTCCCCAGCGATGCGCTTCGGCGACATCCATCCAGCGGCCGGTAAGCAGAAGATCCATGGCGACATGGTAAGGGATGCGCTTTGGCAGCTTGATGGTCGCAGCGTCGGCCAGCGTGCCGGCCCGGATCTCGGGCAGCGCAAAGGAGGAATGGTCCGAGGCATAGATCAGGTCGCAGGACAGCGCGAGCTCGAAGCCGCCCCCCACCGCCATGCCGTTGACGCAGGCGACGACCGGCTTGTTGAGGTCGCGTAGTTCCTGAAGCCCGCAGAACCCGCCGACGCCCCAGTCGCCGTTGGCGGTGTCCCCGCCGGCGGACGCCTTAAGGTCCCAACCGGCGCAGAAAAACTTATCACCAGCCGTCTTGACGATGGCGACCCGCAACTCCGGATTGTCACGGAAGCGCTTAAAGGTCTCGCCCATCAACCGCGAGGTCTTAACGTCGATGGCGTTGGCTTTCGGCCGGTCCAGCGTGACTTCGAGGATGGCCCCTTCGCGGCGTGTGGTGATAACGTCAGCCATTCTTTTTTCCTCCAAGCACCAGCAGCGCGTCTGCGATCCAGGCCCCCTTGCCTTCGGCGCAGACGATCAGCGGATTGATGTCGAGTTCCTCGATCTCGCCGGCATTCCTCTGCACGAATTCGGCAATCCCGGCGATCGCGTCGATGGCCCCTTGAACATCGGCCCTGGGCCGACCGCGGTATCCTTCGAGCAGAGGGTACAGCTTCAGGGCGCGCAGCGCAGCCTCGATATCATCTCGAGTCGCCGGAAGCATCAGAGTCACGCTGTCGCGTAAGAGCTCGACCAGCACCCCGCCGCTGCCAAGAGTCATCACCGCCCCGAAGATCGGATCCCGGGTGAAGCCGACGATCAACTCGGCGACGCCGCCTTCGACCATGCGCTCAACGTAAAGCTCACTGCTTAATGGAGACAGGTGATGGGCCGCGGAGGCGACGGCTTCGGTATCCCGGAGGTTGAGCCGCACCGCGCCAACCTCCGATTTGTGAGCGACGCCCAGCGCCTTGAGCGCCACCGGAAAACCGAGCGCCTGCGAGAACGTCACTGCCTGGTCAGTACTGACGGTGCGCTGGCCCTTGGGCACAGGCAATCCCGACTCTCGGAGACGCACTTTCGCCGCGGCTTCGTCAAGTGTCACCTTGATGTCTCGAGGCGAACCGGAAGCCCTGTTGTCAATTGGCTGCGCCTGTGGCTCGCCCCAGGCCCGACCGATGAAGGCGGCCGCCTGCGCGGCATCCATCGCCTCTGAAATTCCCATTAGCGGAACTATGCCTCGCTCGATCATATCAGGGATGTATTCTTCGGGTACATTCTCGGGCAGCGACGAGACGATCGCGCCGTGTGCGTTGCTGGCCTTGAGGGACGCCTCGAAAGCGCGCACGATGGTCCAATAACCGGCGTTCTTGGGACAGCGGTCCGGACGCGGAAAGTCCAAGACAATCAGATTAAGATCGAATCCACCAGAGACCATAGCGGAATAAGTCTCAGTCAGCGCCGGCTCGTTGCCCCAGAAGTAGGTATTGTAGTCAAGGGGATTGGCCACTGCCACCATTGGTCCGAGCACCGTCTCGATGCGGGCGCGATGCTGGTCGGTAAGACGGGGGAAATGTAACAGTTGCCCTCCCGCGCTGTCTGCCATCAGTGACGCTTCGCCCCCCGACGCGCTCATCGACGACAGCCGGTATCCATTGAGCGGTCCGATGACGTGGAGCAGCTTCAGCGTCTCGATGAAGGCGGGAATGGAATTGACTCCCGCGATGCCTAGCCGCTTCAGGAAGGCATCGGAGGCAGCGTACGAGCCCGCGAGCGACGCGGTGTGCGACACCGTCGCCTGCCTTGCCTGTTCGGAGCGGCCGATCTTCATGGCGATGATCGGCTTTTTCAGTTCGCGCGCGCGGGCTGCGAGCTTTTCGAAGCCGGCCACGGAATCGAAGCCCTCGATGTGCAAGCCCAGGGCGGTGGTGCGATCATCCTCAATAAGACCAAGCGCGATCTCGGAGAGACCGGTCTGCGCCTGGTTGCCGGCCGTCAACAGAAAAGCGATCGGCAAGCCCCGCTTTTGCATTGTCACGTTGAGGGCGATGTTTGAGGATTGCGTGATAATGGCAACGCCGCGGGCGCCCTCAGCCAGCCGCGCGCCGCCGTGCTGGTCGGGCCATAGCAGCGCCCCGTCGGCATAATTGATGAGCCCGTAGCAGTTCGGACCTACGATCGGCATTTGGCCGGCGGCGGCAACGAGCTCCGCCTGCAGCCTCTCACCGTCTTGGTCATAGGATTCGGTTTCGCGGAAACCGGAAGCGTAACAAACAGCGCCGCCGGCACCGCGTTCGGCCAGTGCCTTGATCACATCACCGGTAAGATGTCGGTTGACACCAACCCAGGCCGCATCAGGCGCTCCGGGCAGGTCGGCCACAGACCGGTAGACCTTCCGGCCGTGGACCTCCTCTTTGGTGGGATGCACCGGCCAGATCTCGCCGGCAAAGCCCATCTTAATCGACTGGCTGACGGCAATGGCCGCTTCGTTACCGCCGAACACGGCGATAGATTTCGGACGCAGCAGACGTTCCAGTTTATGCATCGATCACACCCCAAACGGCACAGCAGCGCGCGAAAGATGTCGCGCCGAATTTCCGCCCCCCTCCTCAAAGATTTCCAAGTACATCTAGCCGCGCGCTCCCTGCTATGACGAAATTCGAAACTCCTCACGTATTGCTTCAGAATGGGCTCCAAGTGCAGGAACGGGTCGAAAAGCTGGAGTACCCTCTCCATCAAAGATCGCCGCCGGAGCAATCATTCCGATATCCCCTCCGGGCGTGGATAGCTGCACTCGTCGCAGATGGGGGTGTTCGGACACACCCCCTAATTGATTCAAACGACCATAGGCGATACCAGCCGCTTCCAGTTCATTCATCACTTCGTTGCTCGATAGTTGCGCGAACCGTTTGATGACAATCTCATCCAGTCCAGCCCTGTTGCTAAGACGCTCCATATTGTCGGCGAAACCAGAACGGCGCGCCAGCTCAGGCTGCTTCAGGAACTTCGCGCAAAAGTTAATCCATTCACGGTCGTTCTGGACGGAAAAGACAATGTCCTTTCCGTCTGCGCAGCGGTATGCGCCATAAGGGGCGAGAGATGGGTGATTAACTCCCGCCCGCGCAGTGTGGTAGCCGCTGTAATCGAATTGGAGCACCGGAACATTCATCCAATCAGCAACCGCGTCGAACAGCGACACTTGGATACCCACTCCTTGTCCGGTGTGCTGACGCTGGAGCAACGCCAGCAGAATGGCATTGAGAGCGGTCATGCCAGCAGAAATGTCACACACGGAGACGCCTACTCGCGCGGGACCTTGCGCTGTCCCTGTGATCGCACAAAGCCCCGACTCAGCTTGCACGATCAGGTCATACGCTTTTAAGTGCGACAGGGCCCCGCCGTCACCGAACCCGGAAATATCGCATGTTATTAGACGAGGATAGCGCCTGCGGAGTTCCGCTGAACCGAAGCCAAGCTTGTTGATGCTGCCAGGCTTAAGATTTTGGATAAAGACATCGCCTTCAGCAACCATGGCATCGAGGATAGAGCGATCCTCTTCGACCGTCAGATCGAGGCAAACCGATTCCTTCCCCCGGTTGAGCCACACGAAGTATGCGCTCTGACCTCGGACGAGCTTGTCATAGCTTCGCGCGAAGTCACCTTCGGGACGCTCGACTTTGATAACACGAGCCCCAGCGTCCGCAAGCCGGGAGGACGCATAGGGGGCGGCAACCGCCTGCTCGACAGCAACAACTGTGATACCTTCAAGGGCTTTCATGCGGATGCCACTCTAATGCTCTGATTCAAGTGCGGAGGCGTCGGCATCGGACAATGGAAAGCAATCATCTCGAGGCTAGCGTCAATCATGATTGGGATGTCTGAAGTTCGGAACGATTGCAGTCGGGCGCACGTTCTTGAGGAACTCCGAAGCGAAAACGATCGCTCTGGGCCGCTTCAAACCGTAATTTGATACTTATCCTGCCGCCAAAAACGAAAATCATCAAATTCTACTTAGATGCGCTTACATTAGGCGAATTACGTCGCTTTACCGCAGAACTTCATCATAAAAATCGGACCATCATTGGCATTGGTATCAGCCAGCGCATAGCGCATCAAAAATCCGAAAGTCCGCAGATACTACCAAGTAGTGTGAGTTTTTGCGCGCGAGCGACGACTTTAGTCACGCGTCTGGAAACGCGCGCTCGGCCTTCGGCCTCGACCGCCACCAGGTTGCGTAGAGGGCAACGAGCCACAATATGGGCAGCAGCAACAGCAACGATGCGACTGCCGCGATCGTCGGGTCGATCTCGTGGCGGATATTCTCCCACATCTTCAACGGAAGCGTGCGGATTGAGAGCCCGCTGACCAGCGACGTTTTGACGACCTCGTCGAAGGAGTGGATAAATGCGAACAAGGCTCCGCCAATGACGCCTGGCCGGATCAACGGCAGCGTCACCCTCGTGAAGGTCTGCAGCGGCCCAGCACGCATACTCTTCGCCGCCTGCTCGAGCCGGCGGTCGAAATTAGCCAGAGTGGCTGAGACGACCACAACAACGTAGCCGATGGCACCAATACTGTGCGTAAGGACGATGCCGGTCTTCGTGCCGATCAGTCCGAGATCGAGCAGGCCGAGATAGGCTGCGATTGCGACGACGATGCTCGGAAAGGTGATCGGCGTCAGGATCAGCATGGTCAGAAAGCCGCGTAGCCGAGGAAAGGTGCGGCTGAGACCATAGGCCGCGAGCGTCCCCACGATGGTCGACAGGATGGCGACCGCAAGTCCGATTTGAATGCTGGTCCAAGCGGCGCCGGTCCAGGAGGGATCGCCAAGGAAGGAGCGATACCAGCGCAATGAAAGGGTTGAGGGGGGGAATTCCAAAAACGAGCCGCCGCTGAACGACATGATGATGACTACCGTGCTCGGAAACAGCAGGTAGAACATGACGAGCACGACAAACATATTACCGACGATCTTAGCCCAGCCGCTCTCGCGGCGGGCCTGGTATAGCTTAGCCGTCCAGCGCTTCGCTCGATAGGAAATTGCAAGCTCATTGAGATAGCCACGCAACGTGCTGAAGGAGGACAATCGCCTTGGCCAGGACTTCCGAATTGGCTTTTCCGTAGGACTCTGCGTGCCCGAAAGATCAAGCCCGAGTAGGGACAGCATGACCGCAGCTACGCCCAGAAGGATGAAGGCCGAAGCGGCGGTGCGCGCCGCGTTGAAGGAGCTCGAGACTTGTGCCGCGATGAAAGTTGATAGCATGGCATCGCGCAACCCGCCGAGGGCAGCAGGAGTGATGTAGAAGCCAAGGCAGAGCACAAAGACCAGCAGCGAACCGCTGCGGACGCCCGGCAGGCTGAGCGGAAAGAACACGCGCCAGAAGGCGGTAAAGGGCCTCGCGCCCATACTGCAAGCCGCTGCCACCAGCGACTTGTCGATGCCCAGCATAACGCTGACCAGCGGCATGATCATTACCGGCAGCATGATGTGTACCATGCCGATATAGACGGCCATACGGTTGTAGATCAGCGGGAGAGGGCTGGAAATCAATCCGAGGTCAAGCAGCAGATTGTTGATTAGGCCGCGATCGCCGAGGATGACGATCCACGCATAGGTGCGCACCAGGAGACTGGTCAAATAGGGGATGACCACAAGCACTACAAGCGCCGAACGCAGGCGACGCGAGGCGGCTGTGATCAGATATGCCATGGGGTAGCCGATGAAGACGCAGATGGCTGTGGCCACCACGCTGACCTCAATGGTTTGAAAGAGCACGCGGAGATTCGCCGGTCGATCGAGAAACGCCTGATAGTTGACGAGCGAGAAGGCCGGTGCATTGAGGCTGGTCAGGAATAGGAGGACGATCGGTATACCGAACACGGCAAACAGAATGGCAAAGGCCGGCAAAGTGAGCCCTATAGGCGTTCGGCCAAGTTTCCGAAGCATCTCCATCTGCCTTACCCTCTCCACTCCTTACGACGTGACGAAGCGGATGTCGGACCGCAACCATTGCAGCTGCACCTCATCACCGGGTCGGAAGATCTGTTGCCCCGACGCGACGTGCCCGCGGACTACGAGTACGCCGCTCCCGACGCGCACATGGTATTTGCGCAGCGGACCAGCATAGATCATGTCGTCTACGGTGCCGGTGACGGTCTGGCACTGGTTTGCATCAGCGCGCTTCGCCGCTCCGGGAGCGGCGATGCAGATACGCTCCGGCCGGATCATAGCCACTGTGCCGGACGGCTGCGCGATGCCGGCTTCGATCTTGAAACCGGGATCCTCAATAATATTTGCCTCGCCCAGAAACTTCGCCACAAAGCGCGTCGCCGGCCGGTCATAAAGCGCTTCGGGCGTGTCGCTTTGCTCAATCTGGCCGGCGCGCATGACGATGATCCGGTCCGACAGCGTGAGCGCCTCGTCCTGATCATGCGTAACGCAGACGGTCGTGATGCCGAATTCTTTATGCAGGCTTTTGATTTCACCCTGCATCTGCTCGCGCAGACTGCGGTCGAGTGCGCCGAGCGGCTCGTCAAGCAGGAGGATCGGAGGATCGGCGATCAAGGCGCGGGCAAGCGCGACACGCTGCTGCTGGCCCCCACTCAATTGCGACGGCATCCGCGCGCCAAACTCATTGAGGTGCACGCGCTCGAGAATGCGGTCGACCCGCTTTGCCCTCTCGGCGGCCCTCATGCCACGCATCTCCAGCGGAAATTCTAGATTCCGGCGAACCGTAAGGTGTGGAAACAGCGCATAGCTCTGAAAGACGATGCCCTGGTCGCGGTGGTACGAAGGCACTGCCGCGACGGACTTTCCGGCGATCAAAATGTCTCCCTGAGTAGGAGCTTCGAACCCAGCAAGCAGCATCAGCGTAGTGGTCTTACCCGAACCGCTTGGACCGAGAATCGTTAGAAATTCGCCGCGACAGACCGTCAGCGAAAGGTCTCTGACCGCAGCGACGGGTCCGTACATCTTCGTGACGCTGCAAAATTCAATCTGCGCGGGGACCAGGCCGTTTTCCAATGCCTCATCCTCGCTAATCGCGACGTGACGTCTGACATACAGGCTCATATTTGATGCTCCAGAACGATCGAATCGCGCGAACAGTCAGGGTGCGGCGCGACCAACGGCACTCACGACATCAAGACTCATAAATCTGCACGGCCGCAAACCGCGTCGCCGCCTAGGCGCACATAGCGATTCCAGTTCTAGAGGAGAATCCACTCGTTCCAGCGCTCACGGAGTCGATCAACGTTTGGCACACCGTCCGGGCCGACCTGACCGTACCACCGCATATTGAGCGGAACGCTGCTCGCCATGTAGTCAGGATGACTAGCAAGCTGACGACCCCTTTCTTCCGGTATCAGCTTGTAGGCGCTGAGATTGCCCGGGCCGTAGGGTATCAGCTGGGCGAAAGCGGCCTGGCGGTCCGCTCGCGTGGCAAATTCAATGAACTTCTGCGCATTCTTCGTATTCGGGCTACCTTTCGGGATTGCCCAATAATCCCAATTCAGCTTGGCTTGCTTCCGATTGATCTCGACCGGCGTACCCTGCTCGATCAACAGATTGGCTCGTCCGTCATAGGAATTCATGACGTCGACTTCCTGATCGTGCATCATCTGCTGGATCATGGAACCGTTAGTCCACCACTTGCGGATATGCGGCTTGATCTTATCCAAGCTGGCGAAAATGCGATCGACGTCCATCGGGTAGAGGGCGCCGGCCGCCACGCCGTCCGCCAGCAGAGCTTCCTCCCAAGGACCCTCGGCCCCCAATTGACCTGATATTAGCGTGCGACGCCCAGGAAACTTTTTGACGTCCCAGAAGTCCGCCCACGAGGTCGGCCGCGGCTTGTCAGACGGGAACTTCTCGAGATTGTAGACCATGACATAGGAATAGATCATGGAGGCAACACCGAACGGCTGTTTGGCAAAGTCTACGATCCCGTTTAGCTCGCCCTTCTTATAGATCGAGTAATCGATGTCCTCGAGGTAACCTTTCGCAGCTGCAGAAAATGCCGTAGCTTGACCAAGGCCAGCAACGTCGACCGTAACGTTTTTTGTTGTCACCATCAGCTGAATCTGCGCCAAGCTGGTCTGGTCGGTGATCGGCGTCACCTTGATGCCGGTCTCGGCTTGGAACGGCTTCACAAAAGCCTCTATGACCGCCTTTCCCGCGTCACCACCGTAGACCAAGACTCGCAGCTCGCCTGAGGACTGCGCCAAGGCGCGGCCGGTGACGATATTCAGCCCGCCCATCACGAAGGCAGCCGAACTCGCCTGCATGAGGCGTCTGCGGCTCACCAAATTGCTCATGGCTTCCCTCCAAGCGTTTCGTCTTCGATCTGGTTAACGTAATTATACCGTGCTCCTAAAGCCAAACCTCTCCAAACCAAGATCTCACGGAGCCGAAATTATGCGTCGGATGCCCTGAAAACACGGGCTTTGATCGAAACCGATGGTCACTCATATGCTCTCTGCGGCATGCGCCGTTTCTACCTGCTTGCAAATCCGCGTCGCGCTTTCCGGCGCGACTGAGATCGCTCATACGCCGAACGTGTTCTCAAGTGGGCTTCGATAGCCACTGTGGAAAAGACCATCAAGGTCGTGCTCAAGCACAGTCTCACCAGCTCCAGCCCGACGAAGCTTCACGCAGCCAGCGCCGTCTCAACCAGGTTCACCCAATAACCCATGCCATAAGACAGGGCTTCGTCGTTGAAGTCATATGCAGGGTTGTGCAAGCCCGCGCTCGGACCATTGCCGAGGAAAATAAAGGCACCGGGTCGCGCCTCAAGCATATAGGCGAAGTCCTCCGATCCCATCCGCGGTGTAACCTTGTCATTCACTGAAGCAGGCCCCACCAGTTTGCGTGCCGCCCTGATCGCCAAGCTGGTCCCCTCTGTGTGATTGAAAGTGACGGGATCGTGTCGACGGTACTTTAGCTCGGCATCCCCGCCAAATCCGCGTGCAATGCCCTGTGCGGATGCCAGAATCTGCCGTTCTGCAAAATCCCGCAGGCCGCGTACGAGGGTCCTTACAGTGCCAACCATTTCGACCCGATCGGGAATGATGTTGGAAGCTTCTGCGGCTTTCAACATGGTAATGGAGATGACGAGCGCTTCGATTGGGTTCGTGTTGCGCGACACCAGTGTTTGCAGGCCGAGGATGATCTGTGCTGCAATGACAACGGGATCGATCGTGTCATGCGGCTTGGCCGCATGGCCCCCTTTGCCCTTCACAATAAGGTCGAACTCGTCGAGCGCGGCCATAATTGGGCCCTCGCAAATGCCGAACTGGCCAACCTCCATGCCGGGCGAATTGTGCATCCCAAAGACTTGGGAGATGCTGAAACGCTCCATGATCCCTTCCTGGACCATTCTTTGGCCGCCCAGCGCTCCTTCTTCCGCCGGCTGAAAGATTAAAGCAACGGACCCTTTGAAATTGCGCGTGCTAGCAAGATATTTCGCTGCGCCCAGAAGCATGGCGGTGTGACCGTCATGCCCGCATGCGTGCATTTTGCCAGGGGTCTTGGACGACCAGGGCTTGCCTGACGCTTCGATTATGGGCAGGGCATCCATGTCCGCCCTCAACCCAATCGTTGGCCCTTCTCCGCCTTCGCCCTGGATCACTGCGACGATCCCGGTTTCGGCTATTCCGGTTTCGATGTGATTGATACCAAACGAGGCCAACTTCTCCGTCACGAAGCTCGCTGTAGTGTGTAGCCGATAATCGAGCTCGGGATTTTCGTGGAGGTAATGGCGCCAGACGGTTGCCTCGCGCTGCAGATCTCGGAAAGTTTCAAGGCTGTGCATGTCCAAGCTCACAACTTACGCATCAGACACGATGGAGTGTGTGCGGCGTACGACTGAGTATTTCCACACCGGTTTTTGTCACCAGAACATTCTCGCTACACCCGAATAGGTAGCCACTTTCGCTGAAGAGAATGAAGGGCAAGTGCAAGGTCATACCGGGCTGGAGTACGTCGGCTGCTCCCGGCTCCAAACTAAGGTTACCGCGCTCACCCCAATTGATACCGATCTGATATCCGGTCCGATGGCGAAAGACCTCTGGTCGCCCGGATCGCTCGATGACCTTACGCCCGGCAGCATCCACCTCATCCGCGGTCGCGCCCGGCTTGATTGCGGCGAGTGCAGCTTCGAGGGCCCCCTCCGCCAGGGAATACAAAGATTCGGTCTCAGGATGCCGACCCAGCACCGCGCTGCGAACTAGTCCCGCGCAGTAAGCATGCTTCGTTCCGCCAATTTCGATCATGGCGGGCTCGTCGTTTCTGAGCGGATGACGCGTAGGCTTGCCATGCGGCAGCTTGTTCCGCTCGCCGAAACCTAAGGACACCAGTCTAGCGTCGTCGCCCCCAGCTTTTCTCACCTCACCGTGAATGGCCGCGGCCACTTCCACTTCCGTCACACCATCCCGCAGAGCCCCCAAGAACGTGCGAACCGCCAAATCGGTCATGGCCATCGCATCGCGCATGACCTCGATCTCGAGTTCGTTTTTCACGACCGATACTGACGGTACCAGACGCGTGGCATCGGCGAACTTCACATTGGGAAGCTGCGCCTGAAGCGCGCTCACATCGGCCGGCGCAAGATTCCAGCAGCCGAGCTCGAGACCCACCCTCCGGTTTCCGAGCCCGTAGCGCCGCAACACATCGGCGCAGACTTTGGCAAAGTCCGGCTGCTGGACATAACCCAGGATCTCGTCAATACAGCTTTCCGCGCGAACGCCGTTTACCTCGTACTCTCGGACAACATATGTTGGCGACCGGCCCGGCGCGAGGATCAACGGGAATGGCATGAAATAGCCCCCCAATCCATCGTATCCGGTGAGATACCGGAGATGGCCATGGGCAGTGACCAACAGCGCATCAAGGTTGGCGCGCTCCATCGCCTCAAGCACCTTCTTCTGCCGGCGCTCATACTCCGATCTCGGAAATGGGGCACCGGCGAAGGGAATTGCTGAGAATGTTGTCGTCATAAGCCACCTCCATTGGTCTCGACAAGATTAGACTTACACTCGCGTTCGTGTTGTGCGTATTTCGGCATGAACTTGCAGCAATGCTGCACTTTGCCGAACGCACCGCGGACAAAAGCTACATGGCCTCGTGTAGTCAGCATCGTCGCAAGCTGAGTGCCCTCGTCAATCTTTCCGATGCGGAGCGGCTGCTCATCTTGTCAGCCAAGGGCGATCGGCGGCAAACCCAAAGTGAATACGCGCAGAGCATTGAAGAGACTGCGCATGTCCTGAGCTCGAACTGGCCAACCGCTCGCAGTCGCCTGTTTCCTCGTCCCGGTCAACTTTGACCACCGCCTTCACCGTTGGCCCACCCGGCAACAAACTTTACGATATGCTGGTGCATCGCCTTTGCCGCAGGGGCCAAGCTTTCTTGGCTCAGCGAGGCCAATACAATAACCCGGCTTTCTGGCGGGTAGAATGGAAAAACCTGCACTTCGCCCCTGTAATTAAGCAGCGCCAATCGAGGCATAACGCTAATGCCAAGTCCGCTCTCGACAATTGCAATGATTGCCGCATCGTCGATTGCCCGCGCGCTCGATCTGACCGAGATCTTGTGTTTCGCCAATATCTGCTCGGTCTCCCTCCCATAGTCTTTCCCCTGGAGTACGACGTTGTGGTCGGCCAGCTCGGGAGCTGAGATATACGCCTTGGTTTTTGGCGCGAACCCGAGCGGCGCAATACACACGAGTGGATCGGCATGTAGCGGCGTTACGTCCAGCCCGGGCGGCTCAGGCAATATAATAAAGCCTAGATCAACTTGGCTCTTTATAATCCATTCAGCAACATCGTCGTATCCGCCCTGCTCAATGGTCACTTCTATATTTGGGTAAAGGTCGGCAAATGAGCGAATGATCTTCGGTAGCCATGCGACGCTGACGCTGGTGAATGCGCCGATCCGCACGGTTCCAGACTCAAGTCCAAGGAGCTTCGCTGCCTGTTGCCTCAATTTGTCATTGCATTGAAGCAACTCTCTCACGGTCGGAAGAAGGGCTTCCCCTCCAGCAGTCAAACGAACGCCGCTTCGATTTCTAACGAGAAGTGTGAAGCCTAATTCTTGCTCGAATGAAGCAAGTGCATGGCTTACCGCTGAGGCCGATAGGTTCAGCTGATGTGCAGCTGCCGCAAGACTGCCACGCTCCGCTATGGCGACAAACACTTCGTAGGCATTTAGCGACATAAAAGCTCACTCAGATGAATATCTTACATCTCTTTCTGGATCTTCAGATCTTGCGCGGATTGGCAGGCTTTGGCCATAACAGTAAAGATATAACCTTTAGTTACAAGGGCCTATTTGAACTGCCAACGCGAGTAGTGCTTTGCCGCCCTTAAAATCAGTGGGTTGGTTAGATGAAGTTTCTGCATTCATAGACGCAAACAATTCGCTTTTTTTATAAAGATGTCATCAATACCATGCGCCGCGACATCGGAAGCCATGCTTGTCAGCTAGCTGCCGAGTTTCGTCCAACAAGTTTGTAGGGATTGGAAACGACCGTGCCGCAGGTGAAACTCGACACAAATCTTTTCATCAATGGCCGATGGGTAGAAGGCAAGGCCGGCTCCCAACCGAATATTGACCCAGGGACCGAGGAGCTAATTGGTGTCGTTACGCTGGCTGATGGGAGTCAGGTTCAGGCTGCATTGGACGCTGCGCATCGCGCTTTCCCGGCGTGGAGCGGTTTGACGGGGCAATCTAGAGGCGCAGTCTTGAAGAAGGCATCGTCTCTGCTGAACGAAAGGATTCAAGAGATTGCAGAGGGACTTCTATTAGAGTCCGGCAAGACGCGAGCCGATGCCTTCGGGGAATTGCGACGGACGGTCGAGACACTCGCCTGGAATGGTGAGGAGGCAGGCCGCGTCAGCGGAACGGTCCATCCAGGAATTGTCGTTGGCAGCACTCGCTTGTCCGTGCCAATTCCTCTCGGCGTCGTCGTAGCGATTACACCATGGAATTTCCCTGCCGTGCTGGTGGGGCGCAAGCTGGGCGCCGCATTGGCCGCTGGCTGCACGGTGGTTCTCAAAGCTTCGGAGTTTACGCCGTACACTGCGCGCGCAATTGTCGAAACACTCGTGGATGCCGGTGTACCCGATGGAGCCGTCAATCTGATCTTTGGTGATCCGGCGCCTGTTAGTAGACAATTGTTGTCATCCTCAATGGTTAAGGCGGTGTCATTCACGGGCTCAACCCGTGTGGGCAAGCAGCTCGCAGCACTCGCAGCACCCAATCTCATTCGACCCATTTTTGAATTAGGGGGACATGCCCCAGTAATCGTGTGGAACGATGCGGATGTTGAGAATGCAGTGCAGGTTACCGCACCGGCCAAATTCGGGTCGGCAGGTCAATCTTGCGTGGCACCCACCCGCTACCTCGCCCATCATTCGGTGCACGACGCCTTGGTCGACGCGCTTGTCGCGAAGACAAAGACCTACGAGCTTGGACACGGCGCGGAGGACAGCACGACGCTAGGCCCCGTAGCGCACGCCGGGCGGGTGGCCTCTTTTCTACATCTGGTCGAGGACGCTGTCGCAAAGGGTGCTGTTGTCAAAACCGGTGGCAAGAAGCTTGAGCGTGCTGGGTTCTACGTCGAGCCGACAGTGCTGTCGTCTGTGCCACGGGATGCAGAAATCCTAGTTGAAGAACCCTTCGGCCCCGTTGCTACGGTTCAGTCGGTCGACACAATCGACCACGCAATCGATCTGGCAAACGCCTCCGACTATTCGTTCGCCGCTTACGTCTTCACCGATTCGATCCGTGTTCGGGACGAGTTAGTAAGTCGTTTGAATGCGTCGAACATTGGCGTCAATCAGACTGCACCTTCGCTTCCCGACGTCGCGCTGGGCGGGCTTGGCAACAGCGGCTATGGCTACGAAGGCGGAAGGGAAGGCGTACTTGCGTATATGCATCTGCGTCTCATCAGCCAAGCCCACGGCTGATTTGCAAAATCGGTGACGATCAAAGTTGAGATGACCAGTTTGACAACGATTCAAAAAGTGCTCGCAAGCCCCGGGATTGGTTCGTTCTTCTTCGATGACCAAGCCGCGATTAAGGCTGGCGCCCGACGTGAAGGCGCAGCCTATGTCGGGAGGGCGGAAACGCACGGGTTCAAGGCAGTTCGCGAACCGTCTGAATCAGTCTCTGTGATGCTCGTGCTGAGCGACGGGTATATCGCAAAAGGGGATTGCGCCAGTGTGCAATACACAGGCGCTGGTGGTCGCGAGCCTCGTTTTCATGCCGCTGAGCTCGCAGCACAAATTGAGCAACAGATGGCACGACACCTGGCCGGCCTAGACGTTCGACATTTTCGTGAAACTGCCGTATACGCTGAAAAAATCCTCGAAGACTCCTTTGGCGCCAAACGCGCAGCGGCTTACGGTATATCGCAGGCGCTGCTTGATGCCGCATCTCACGTCGCAGGGCATCATTCAATGGCGCAAGTCATCAAGGAGGAATGGCGTATCGAGCAGCCGATAGGGGTGGTGCCGATTTACGGCCAATGCGGCGACGAACGCTACACCAATGTCGATAAAATGATTCTCAAGGGCGTGCCGGTCCTACCCCATGGCTTGATCAACACTCCACACCTGGTCGGAGCCAATGGCGAGACGCTCGAACAATACGTCAAGTGGGTGCGCGACCGTATCGCGCAGCTGCGGACCTCGGATCATTATCATCCAGTTATCCATCTCGACGTTTATGGACTGATCGGCGCGTGCGCCGGTGGCTCGATCGAAGCGACAGCAGATATCATCGAACGGTTGGAACGCGCGGCAGGTCCGCATAGTCTGGGAATCGAACATCCTATGGATGCCGGCAGTCGGGATGCACAGATCAAAGCGCTAGGTGCGCTGCGTCAAGCCCTCAAGTCTCGCGGTAGCAAGGTGGCGATCATCGCGGATGAATGGGCAAATACGGCGGATGATGTGCATCTGTTTGCAGAGGCTGGAGCGGTTGACATGGTGCAGATTAAGACCCCCGATCTCGGGTCTCTGCATCACGCTATCGATGCCATCCTTGACTGCCATCGACATGGTGTCGGTCCGGTGCTGGGTGGCACCTGTGCAGAAACCGATCTGTCGGCACGCGCAACAGCCAACATTGGAGTTGCGACGGGGGTCACGCAAATGCTGGCGAAGCCAGGCATGGGCTTCGACGAAGGTTTCAGCATCGTGTTCAACGAGATGAACCGAGCGGTACGTCTCGCAGAGGCACTTCGTTAAAGATATGGGATCGCACTGTTGCGCGAGTGAGTGCGCTCTCTACCGGCTGAAACCATCGTTTTGTAACAAACAGTAGGGAGGAGGTTTGAAAATGACAGGTCAACTTAATGGAGTCACGTATGCTTGGCCCAGGCAAGCACATTCTTTCGATCGAAACGCCATGGAGCTCGACAGGATCGACGCTCGGCTCCTTGATCTCGTACAACGCAACAATCGACTGAGCAGTGAAGAACTTGGCGCGAAGGTTGGCTTGTCGGCATCCGGCGTTCAGCGCCGTCTAAAGCGCCTACGATCGGAGGGCGTGATAGTGTCGGACATCTCAATCATTTCTCCAAAAGCCGTCGGAAGAAACGTGACCGCGCTAGTTCTTATTTCCTTTGAGCGCGACCGGGCCGACATCGTTGATCGCTTCAAACGGTCAATCTCCAAGATGGCTGAAGTGATGAGCGCATTCTACGTTACTGGCCAAGCTGACTTCGTCCTGCTCGTTACAGCTAGCGACATGGAAGACTACGAGTGCTTTACCCGTCGCCTTGCACACGAAAGTTCGGAAATAAAGCGCTTCGAAACGATGGTCGTTTTGGATCGGGCCAAAGCAGGGTTCACCGTGCCAATGGATGCTATCGCATGCTGGTGACGACTCCTGACAAAGTAGCTCGTTGACCTGGCATTCTAGTGCTATGAGCTTCGGCTGTGCGAACCCTTCGACATAAGGCTCGCACAGTTCCCGTTCGGCGCACGCTGCGATCTGAGTTGCAGTCTACGTATATCAAATCGTGATTAGGCCCTTATCCATCCAGCTCGGCAGGAAAGATCCACAAGAAGACTCCTGGACCATTCCGTCCTCCAAGTGTGGCTCCTCAGCAGCGAACGACTGAGGAGCATCATCCGGCTTTGTTTCTGGCAATGTCACTATTTGTGCTTAAGTCTAAGACAGTTCCTTGGTGATCTCTGCGATAGCCTCTCGAGCGATCCCCACGATTTCGTCGGCTTCAGCCTTAGTCATTGTGAGCGGAGGCGTGAAGCCGATGATGTCACCGTGCGGTAGCGCGCGAGCAATCAATCCGCGCTTGCGCGCGGCATCGGACACGCGAGCACCAACCTTCAATTTTGGGTCAAACCGAAGCTTTTTCTGCGGATCGGCGACGAACTCGATCGCCGCCATCATTCCGACGCCGCGAACCTCACCGACGATCGGCGACTGACTGAACTCTCGATGTAATGTCCTGCGGAAATGCTCTCCAACGCGCGCGGCATTCCCGACAAGGTCCTCGCGCTCGACAATATCAAGAGCAGCATTTGCTGCAGCTATGCCAATCGGATGCCCGGTATAGGTGTATCCGTGCGAGAAAGCGCCGACCTTTTGCGCTCCTGCGTCGAGTACTTCATACACCTTCTGCCCAACAATGCACGCCGATAGAGGCGCATACGCTGATGTGAGCCCTTTCGCGACGGTAATAAGGTCCGGTTTGATGCCGTATTTGTGAGATCCGAACATCTCACCCGTCCGTCCGAATCCAGTTACCACTTCGTCGGCGATTAGCAGCACATCGTACTTCGCGAGTACCGCCTGAATTGCGGCCCAGTATCCCTCCGATGGGGGAGTAAGCCCACCGGAGCCGAGGACAGGCTCACCAATAAAGGCGCCGACCGTTTCAGGCCCTTCCTGGAGGATCAACCGTTCAAGTTCCTCCGCCCGGCGTTCCGAGAACTGCAGTTCAGTCTCGCCAGGGTGCGCCCCCCAATAGTATGTCGGCGCGCCTGCCCGCAAAATGCCCGGAACAGGCAGATCCATATGATCATGATAGAAACTCATTCCGGTCATCGAACCGGATACGATTGTGGAGCCGTGATATGCAAGTCGGATCGTAGCCATGTCGTTCTGTGAGCCAAGGAGTTGAGTGTTATAGTTGTCTTCCTAAGACCGCTTGGCCTCCGACTTCGCATCGGAGCCGGAAAGGCCGTAAAACACCTTGCTCATATCGCCGGGCGCGATCTTGACGAGCCTGTCGGACAGCTTGGCCAGCTCTTCTGTCGTGTGACCTGCATACGTATGATAAAAGGCGAGCTTTTGGGCTTGACGTGCAATCGCCTCCGCGACTTCTACGCGGCCGTAGCCGATATTGACGCAGTAGAGACCTGCCAAAGCATCAATATATTCTCGACCGTTGACGTCCCGAATCCGGATTCCCTTTGCGCCATCAATGATGGTGGGTTCACCACTTTTCCCGGTTGCGTGGTCGTGAAGTTGAGTAAATGGATGGAGCACCGATTTGCGATCCATCTCCGAAACTTTTTTGATGTCCATACCGGATTCCTTGATCACGCATTGCTGAAGCGCTTGCAGAGCTGCTTCATGTGCTCAGGCAAGGGCAATGCTTTCCCGAACTTCCTGACCGCAGCAACCGAAGGTGCCTCTTGAAAACGAGCTGATGCTGATATGCTATCGGGGGTGATCTGACGAAAAACCGCGTTCGACGCGATCGGTCCGTCAGAATGCTGCGTTCTTTGCAAAACCACGATGCTGCGCGACCTCGCCCACGAGCGCCGACGGTTCGGCTACCGTCGGCTGTTCATTCTGCTGCGACGAGAGGGCGAGCCATCAGGGCTCAACCGCATTCACCGGATCTATCGGTAAGAAGGACTGACGGTCCGCAAGCGGCGGGCTCGCCGCAAGGCCATGGGGTGCCGGGCGCCGATCCCGGTGGAAGCGAAGCCGAATGCGCGCTGGTCGCTGGACTTCGTCCACGACCAGTTCGCCAACGGGCGTCGCTTCCGCAT
>NZ_JAUMTJ010000085.1:0-30159 GCF_032654765.1 Bradyrhizobium sp. 33ap4
CCTCGACCACGTTGAATCTCCCTTAATATGCGATTCTCAACCCTCCAGATCGCGGCTTTCTGACTCAGTAAGACTAGAAAGGAGGATGCCATGACGAAGCTTACTTACGCTCTTGCCGCGGTTGCGGCACTCTCGATAGCGGCACCGACCGTTGCGAGCGCGCAGGGTGTGGGCATCTATGTCGGCGGGGACCACGGCTACTACAGCGATCGATATTATGGTGGTCCGCGCGTCGACGTATACCGGCATGACCGGGGCTGGCACCACGGCTGGTACAACCATCATCGCGACTACTACCGCGACCGCGGCTTCGTGATCCGTGGTCATGACTGGGACGACGACTAACGGTGTTGGTCGCACGTCGCGATCAGCAGATCGCGACGACCAATGAGGGCCTCGCTTCGGCGGGGCCCTTTTTATTGGCCTGCCGCATCGCGCCGGTCCGTCCGCGTAGGAACCTTGGCTTCTCCACCAGATTGTCAGGACGGGAAGGACGGAGGAGGTTTTCATGAACCAGTTGATTTATCTGGTCGGACTGATCGTGGTCATTTTGGCGATATTGTCGTTCTTCGGGCTGCGGTAGGCGCGTAATGGATAACGAGCGAGGGCTTGCCGTGTCCGCCGCCAACAGGACCGGGCTTCGGCTGCAATGGAGTCCGGTCATCGCCGGCGCGCTGGCTGCGGCGGCGCTGTCGGTGATCCTGATCGGCTTCGGCGCGGCGGTCGGGTTGGGTGTCAGTTCAAGCTCGCCGTCATGGCGCGACGCATCAGCCGCGCTCGCGTTGCTGTCGGGGCTGTATCTGATCCTGCAGGCATTGGTGAGCTTCGGCGTCGGCGGCTACATCGCCGGCCGGGCCCAGCGCGTGATCGGCGCGACGCCATCCGACGAGATCGACAGCCGCGACGGGCTTCACGGCCTGACCGCCTGGGCGCTCGCCGTCATCCTCGGTGCTACGATCGTCGCGCTGGTTGGCCTGTCAACCGCGCGTCCGGTGGTTCAGAACCGGCCATCTGCGACGGCCGCGGAGCCGCTGCTGAGCGCCGAGCTCGACCGCCTGTACCGGTCAGTGCGGCGTCCGGCCAATCTCGATATCGGCTATGAGCGGGCAGAGGCCGGTCGCATCCTGCTGACGAGCTCCAGCCGCAGTGGCGTCAGCTCCGACGATCGCAGCTATCTGATCCAGCAGGTGGCGGCCGCGACCGGTCTGCCTGCTGCGGAGGCGGAGAAACGCGTCGACAGCGTGATGGGCGATGCCAGGACCGCCATCCAGCGGTCGCGACGCAGCGCAGTGATCTTGGCTTTCTCGGTTGCGGCGGCGTTGCTGTTCGGTGCGGTCGCCGCGTGGGCCGCGGCCGGCGCGGGTGGCCGTCACCGCGACGGCGCCGCGCTGCCGGAGTGGATGGGCGGCAGGCCGACGACGGCCGTGCCGATTGTCTGATGCAGTTGTGAATGTCCTTCAAGGGAGACGATGATGGCAACGATCTTGGTGATGGACCACTCCGGCGACACGAGACAGCAGTTCGACCCCGACAACAGTGAGCAGCTGGCCTGGGCGAATGCTCGCTTCACCCAGCTCACGTCGGACGGCTACACCGCCGCAATCCGGCAAGCGACCGGAGAGGCGAAGTTGGTCCGCGCGCTCGATCCGACCGCCGAGGAAACCCTGTTCTATCCGAGGCTGGTCGGCGGCTGACGCCAATGCTCGCCCGTCTGCGCGAGATGTCCCTGCGGTCCGTGCTCCGGCGCGCCGCCGGCACGCTGGGTGCGACGCTGGCCGCGATCTGGGATCGCTGGCAGGCCTATGAGCGAATTGAGGCGCGCGGACTTGCGCTGCTGTCCGCGTGGCTGTCACCCGAGCAGCGGGCGCAGTTCGAAAAGTATAAGCGCTTCGACGTCATCGGCTCGGACTCCGGCAAGCGATACCGGATTTGCTACGGCACCTCGACCAACGTCTATGAGATGGACGGCGGCGATCGTATCGTGCTGGGCTGGTGCTTCCGGCCCGTCGGCGCGCTGGCGGCGGGCGACGTGATGCTTGCCCAGAAGATCGCGCTCGAAACCGACGAGCGCGGGACGCTCATGGTCGCGAAGCCATTCCCGAGCTCCATGCCGCCACGCGCAAATCTCCCTCCGGTCAGTTAGCGCTCGGTTCGCGCTGTCCCGCATGGCGCAAACTGTTGCGCGTTGCCGGGGAGGAACGTCGATCTTCCCGCCGGGTTGTCGGATGCCGACTTGCAATGGACCTCGTCATGCGCGTCAACACGTCGTCTTCGCTGAGCCTGATCTTCCGCTCCTACCTTGCGGACTTGCGACAATGGATGACGCGCCTCGTGACCGGCTACGCATTTGCGTGCAGCTTCATGCTGGCGGGTGCGGTCTCGCTTCTGATCGCGACCGGGATCGGGGTTGGCGCGGCTTTCCACGCCCTTGAAATGCATTACGGCATCTGGATCGCATATGCCGCGATCGGCGGCGCCTTTGTCCTCCTCGGGATCCTGGGGCTCGTCATGGGCCGCGTGCTGCTCGCGCGTCCTGCGCCGGCCGTGCCGCGCCCGGGCCGACAGGCCGACATGCTCAAGCGCGCGATCGCAGTGCCCGTCGCCGCGCGGCTGATCGCCACCACGCGGACGGGAGCAGGGGCGAGCGTAGATCCCACCACCCGCGCACTGGCCGCCGGAGCTGCAATCATGCTTGTCGGCTGGTTTGCTGCATCGCGCGCCCGGCGTCAGCGCGATGCGATCCAGGACTAGCGATGGGTACGCTGCGCAATTGGCCGAACGACCTGATGCTCGCCGGTGCAACGGCTCTGGCGACGTTGGCGATCGCTCGCCAGCTGTCCCGATCGGAGCGGCCGTCCGCTCGGGAGCAGGGCGTCGAACCCGCGCTGGCCGAAACGCAAGATCGTGGACGGCTCGCCGACACGCCGCTCGAGATTCCGACTGCCGGCTGGAAGGACATTCTGCTGCGCACCTATCAGCAGATCGACGAGGACCGTCTGCTGGCAACCGCGGCCGGCGTCGTGTTCTATGGCCTGCTCGCGATCTTCCCGGCGATCACCGCGCTGGTCTCGAGCTACGGCCTGTTCGCCGATCCGTCCACGATCTCATCGAACCTGCAGAGCCTGGCGCTGATGCTGCCGGAAGGCTCGTTTGCGATCGTCCAGGACCAGATCGCGCGCGTGCTCGCGAAGGGGACCTCGACGCTCGGCCTGACCTTTGCCGCCGGCCTGCTGATCGCGATCTGGAGCGCCAATGCCGGCATGAAGGCGATCTTCGATGCGCTCAACGTCGTCTATGACGAGAAGGAAAAGCGCAGCTTCGTCAAACTGAATCTGATGTCCCTCTCGTTCACGATCGCCGGGCTGATTTCCATCATGCTGATGGTCGGAGCGGTGGTCGTCGTCCCGCTTCTGCTACAGCAGGTCGGACTGGGCACGACCGCCGAGCTCGTCATCCGGTTCGGACGGTGGCCGATCCTGGTGCTCCTGCTCCTCACCGCGCTCGCGGTGCTGTACCGCTATGGTCCGAGCCGAACCAGGCCGCGCTGGCAGTGGCTCAGCGTCGGCGCCGTCGCAGCGGCCGTGCTGTGGCTGGCCGGTTCGGTGCTGCTCTCCTGGTATCTGGCGAACTTCGGCGATTACAACGCGACCTATGGCTCGCTGGGGGCGGCCATCGGTCTGATGACGTGGATGTGGATGTCCGCCATCATCGTGCTGTGCGGGGCAGAGCTGAATTCGGAGATCGAGCATCAGACCATGCTCGATTCGACCGAGGGCCGCCGCAAGCCGCTCGGAGCGCGTGGCGCAACCATGGCCGACACGGTCGGCAGGGCGTCTTAGCCGGCGCAGACCCCGCAGCAGCGCACCCGGCAATGAGCATAGGAACCAACGGCATGACCCGCGCTTATGCCAAAATGGTTGAGATCAACGTGCTGGAAAAACCGATCGAGCGGATCAAGCAAACCTGCGAGCTGATGGGCATCGCGGACAGGTTCGACCGCGCGCTTCCCGAACTCGAGACCTTCCTCGAAGCCGAGATCGCGCAGGGCGAAGTCCGCGAGTCGAAGCTGACCCTTGATGGACTTTGCTACCTGCGCCAGCTGCTGGCGCAGGCGTGAGGTATCGACATGGCATTCTCTGAGGAAATGAACCGATGCGTCGAGACCTGTCTGTCCTGCTATAGGACCTGCCTCGGCACGGCCATGAACCATTGTCTCGTCACCGGCGGCAAGCATGTCGAGCCGGCGCATTTCCGATTGATGATGGCTTGTGCGGAAATGTGCCGGACGGCGGCCCATTTCATGCTGATCAACACCCCGCACCACAAGCACACCTGCCGGGAATGCGCGGAGATCTGTGGTGAATGCGCCGAGGATTGCGAGCGCGTCGCCGGCATGGACGAATGCGTGGCGATGTGCCGTGCGTGCGCGGAATCCTGCCGCAAGATGGCGGCCTGACGGCGCGAGCTCCCCGTTCGGTCAATCGGAGCTGACGTAATGGGCGCGCCAGAGCAGCGCCGTGACGATCAGGGCGATGACCCCGGCGGCAATCACGATCCACGGTACATAGTCGGCCATTGGCGCACCTGACGCTCCGCTTCGCGAGCCGGGCCTTTGCGAGCCAGGGCCGCGAAGCGGAGCCGTGTAAGTCTAGAGTTGCGCGTGTTGGGTGGTCGGGCGTGAGGTCTGGCTGAGCGCCATGCCCGTACCATCGCTGGCCTGGATCAGGGCGATATCCCCGAGGGCGATGATTCCGACCAGGCGCTTGTCCCGGCTCAGCACCGGCAGGCGCCGAACCTGGATCGCACCCATGTTCTGCGCGATGTCGTCGAGCTCCTGATCCTCGAAACAATACTTCACCTCGGCCGTCATGGCGTCGCCGACCCGCGAGTCGGGGCCGCGCCCCATTCCGATGCCGCGAAGCGCGATCTCGCGGTCCGTGATCATGCCGACCAGGCGCTCGCTATCGGTAACCGGCAGCAGGCCGACGCCAAGCGCTGCCATCGCTTCTGCAGCATCGCGGAGCGTATCGTCGGGGGTGCACAGCTGGACGTCAGGTGTCATCGCGTCGCAAACCTTCATGATAGCCTCTCCATTTGGCTGGTTGCGTCAACGGCCTAACGATGCCGCCCGGAACGGCGTTCCTAACAAGGCGAGGCGGATGGCAATGTTGGTCCAGGTCGGATGAAGCGGCATGTCCCGCTCCGTGCCTAGGCTACGCCGGGATAGGTCGCCGACTTCAGCAGGCGTGCAGGATGTGCCGCGTTGGCCGCAAGCATGGTGGTGGTCTGCACAGTCTTGTCGTAGGGCTTTTTGAGGTCCTTGTAGTGGGTCGGGGAGGGATCCTTGCCCCGCTTCAGCGTGTAGTTCAGCGCAATGGCTTTCAACGATCGGATGGCATCGCGTCGGCTCGTCTCTTTGGCAGCCAATGCAGGCTGGAACCGTTCGTTCCTATTGCGAACGCCGCCGAGGAACGGTGGCGCCGAGTAGCGCGCAAAGCCGTTTGGCATCCGCCGGCGCTGCGCTCTTCTGGTCGTTGTCGAAATAGACATAGATGTCGCATCCCTGCCGCTTCCAGCCGCGGATGCGTTTGGCCCAGTCGGAAAGCTCGGCCGGCTTGTAGTGCCCGCGATATCGGCCGCCCGGGCCGTGGCCGCGGACGTAGACGAAATCCGCGGTCCGTTTCCACGGCGCCGGCGCGTCGTGGTGATCGGAAATGCAGAGCGCGATATTGCGATCCGCCAGCAGCTTCAGGATATGCGGCTCGTACCAGCTGGGGTGGCGGAATTCGAACGCATAGCGCCGCCGCCGCTTCAACAGCTTCAGGAACGAGGCTAGCCGATCGGCATCGATCGTGAAGTTCGGCGGCAGCTGAAACAGGACCGGGCCGGCCTTGTTGCGCAGCAACGACAGACGCTCTTCCAGCAATTGGAGACTGTTGACCGAGTTCGCGGAGAGGCGCTTCCAGTGCGTGATGAATTTCGACGCCTTCCAGGCGAAGACGAAATCCGCATCGGTCGCATCGCGCCAGCCTGTCACCGCCTGTTCGGTCGGCGTGCGGTAGAAGACGCCGTTCAGCTCAGTCGTCGGAAACTGCGTCGCGTAGTAGTCGAGTTGCCGCTTGAGCGGCAAGCCCTTGGGAAAGAACGGACCGCGCCAGGACGAATAGTGCCAGCCGGAGGTGCCAATCAATACGAGCGCCATGCGATGGTCCAAGCGGTGGATCAAGCCTTCGCTTTAAGGCTTGGTGATCCCGTCGCGCTCGGCAAGGTCGGCTTCCCAACCGAACACCGAGCGGCCGTCGAGCGAAGGAGAACGGGCCCGCTCGTTCGCGACAAACGCCTCGAAGGAGGGGCCGGTGGCGGTTCGTTCCAATCTGCGGGCCTGATCGTCGAGCCGCTTCAGCGCCTGCATCTCCTCATCGCGGCCGAGCTTTGCCTGCTGCACGGCCGACTTCAGCACGCGGATGGTCTCGTCATAGACCTTGATCGGCACCGGGAAGGGATGACGGTCCTTGCCGCCATGGGCGAGCGAGAAGCGCGCCGGGTCGCGGAAGCGATAGGGCGTCCCGTGAACGACCTCGGCGACCATCGCGAGCGACTGCACCGTGCGGGCGCCGACGCCGGGCGTCAGCAGCAGCTCGGGAAAATCCAGCGGCCCGCGATCGGCAGCCGCGGCCAGGGTGCCGTGCAGGCGGCGCACGAACACGTCGCTCGAGCGCACGTCGTGATGCGCGGGCATGATCAGGTGGAGGAGATCCGGTTGCGCGGTCGCGCTCTCCGTCAGCTCGGCATATTCGCGCGTGATGCCGTCCGGCCCCAGCGCAGCGAGCAGATCGAGCTGCGCCTGGCGCGAGCCTTCGGCGCGGTGATCGGTGAGATTGACGATCTCGCCCTGCGTCGGGCCGTCGATCGCGCTGTGCGGCTCGTCGACGAAGCTACGCAGGCCTTCGGAGTGCCAGTGATAGCGGCGGGCCTGCCGCTTGTCGCCGTTCATGCCTTGCTGGACGACGGTCCATTTGCCGTCGTCGGTGACGAAGAAACCATGCAGGTAGAGCTCGAATCCGTCCTGCACCGCGGCGCTGTCGACCTTGGCCACCAGCCGGCTCGCGCGGGTTAGGGCGGCACCGTCGAATCCGACGCGGTCGCCGAGGGCGGACAGTTCATCGGGCGTGCGGCGCGAGTGCTTGCCGCGCCCGCCGCAGACGTGGATTCCGAGCTCGCCCTGCAGCGGCGCCAGACCTCGCTTCAGCGCACCGATGACGCTGGTGGTGATGCCGGACGAGTGCCAGTCCATGCCCATCACGGCGCCGAACGACTGGAACCAGAACGGATGCGACAGTCGCTGCAAAAAGGCATCGCGGCCGTAATGGTGGACGACGGCCTGCGTGATGATGCCACCCAGCGTCGCCATGCGCGCCGCCAGCCATGGCGGCACGCGGCCGCCATGGAGCGGAAGATCGGCGCTGCCGGTGCGTCGGGCCATCGGGCTCCCAGATTGCTGAATCGGCGTCCAATCTACCAGCAAATGCGAGCATGTGTACAAAGCGGACGTCGCTTCATCGCGCGTCTGGTCAGGCGGCTTCGGCGTTGATGCCGCTGACGGCAAGCTTGGTGAGCGCTTCATCCGTCTTCTTTTCCTCGGCCAGGGTCTGGTCGATGAGCTTGACCGCATCCTTCATGCTGAGCCGGTTGGCCCAAGCCTTCAAGGTGCCGTAGCGGGCGATCTCGTAATGTTCGACCGCCTGGGCTGCCGAGAGCAGGCCCGCGTCGAGCGCCGGCGTGTCGGCATACTCCTCCATGATCTCCTTACCCTCGTCGATGATCCCCTCGATGGCGTCGCACTTCTTGCCGCGCGCCGGCTTGCCCATCAGGTCGAAGATCTGCTCGAGCCGCTCGATCTGTCCTTCGGTCTCGTCATGATGCTTCTCGAACGCCGCACGCAGATCGTCGGACTCGGCGGCCTTGGCCATCCGCGGCAACGCCTTCAGTATCTGCTTTTCCGCGTAATAAATGTCCTTGAGGGTATCGAGGAAGAGGGCGCTGAGATCCTTGTCCGGCATTGGTCGCTCCGTGTGTTGGGTGAATAGTCCGGAGTGCCAACACGAGTGCGGAAAGCAAGTTCCTATCCTTGATCGATGCGTGGCAAAGCGCCTCGTCGGCCGTCGCACATTCGAGCGGGTCACGATGGAGCTTGGTCGGATTGCGAAGTCTGGATTGCGAAGTCTTGCCGCAACGTGCCTTCGGAACGAAGCCTCGGCCGGCCCGTTGGTCGGTCTCATCGTTCAAGGGAGAACCGCAATGGATTGGAATCGTGTCGAAGGCAACTGGAAGCAGGTCAAGGGCAAGGTCAAGGAGCAGTGGGGCAAGCTCACCGATGACGATCTCGATGTGATCGACGGCAAGCAGGACCAGCTCGAGGGCCGTCTGCAGCAGCGCTACGGCTATGCCAAGGATCAAGCCGCCAAGGAAGTGAACGACTGGTACGGCCGCCAGAAATGGTGAACGGGACCGCGTTCCGGGCCCCGCTTCGGCGGGGCCTTTCGCGGCCTGGGCGGCTGAGCTTGCGTGTGACGGCATCCGGTCGGCGCGCGCAGGAGTGAGCGATGGGACAGCTTCTGAGCCCGCCAGGTCCGCGCGCGGCGCACCTTTGCATCGATATGCAGCGGCTGTTCGAGCCCGGAGCGCCCTGGGCGACGCCCTGGATGGACCGCGTGCTGCCGCGCATCATCGAGCTGGCACGGCATGCGCCTGAACGTACCGTGTTCACCCGCTTCATTCCGCCGCGCTCGAAGCACGACGCGCGAGGGATTTGGCGGGCTTATTATGAGAAATGGGAATGCGTGACCCGCGAGCGGCTCGATCCGGAGTTGATCGAGCTCGTGCCGGCGCTCGCCGCCTGTGTGCCGCCGGCCGCCATCGTCGACCGGCCGATCTACAACGCGTTCGGCAACGGGCGCCTGCAAGCTCATCTGGATGCGCATGGGATCGATACGGTGATCGTGTCGGGCGGCGAGACCGACGTGTGCGTGCTCGCCACCGTGCTGGCCGCGATCGATATCGGCTACCGGGTGATCGTGGCCGAGGACGCCTTGTGCAGCTCTTCCGATCAAAGCCATGACGCGCTGCTGCAGCTCTATGCCGAACGCTTCAGCATCCAGATCGAGGTGGCATCCACGGCCGATATCCTCCGGATGTGGACCCTCGACGACTGAAGCGACAACGGGCCGAAACGAGGTACCGGTATCAGGGCAATCGGAGCAGGGGTGGCAATACCTACTTCCTGGGGCTGAGCTGACGCTGGCGATGCGTAGCTGCGAGGCAGGCGTGCCGGCTCATCGCTCAACCGCTGGAAGGTAGGACTGGGCCGTCGATCTGTCAGACGGAGCCAAGGTTCCTGATTCTCGGCGTCACGGCGAAGGTGAGCGGAGCTATGGGATAGCTGCCGGTGATCGTAGCCACGCCCATATCCATAATTCGCATAAGGTATATTATGGAATATTTATATCTACAATTAGATCAGATATTTAGTGGGAAATCTTCGCACTGGTCCGCAAGTTGGCGTGTGTGCTGATGTGTCCTGAACGGTCGCCTAGCCGGTGCTGGTGCCGCAGCGATGCACGCGCGCGCATCTCGTCTGAAAGCCGATATTGCCGCCGCGTACGGACGCTGCAATAAGCCCCAGCTGTGCAGAGATCGCTGGTGACCCCGCGGCATCAGGTCCGTATAGGATGGCATCTCAGAACAACAACAAGCCTCTTGAGGGAGCAACCAATGAGCTTTTCACGACGCACGCTGCTGAAGGTTTCCGCCGCTTCCGCCGCCCTCGGCGGGATCGGCGCGCCCTATGTCGCGCGCGCCCAGTCGGCCGAATTCTCTTACAAGTTCGCCAACAACCTGCCGGAGTCGCATCCGTTCGTGGCGCGCGCCCGGGAGATGGCCGCGGCGATTAAGACCGAGACCAACGGCCGGTTTGACCTGCAGGTGTTCCCGAACAGCCAGCTCGGTTCCGATACCGACATGCTGAGCCAGGTGCGCTCCGGCGGCGTCGAGTTCTTCACGCTGTCCGGCCTGATCCTGGCAACCCTGGTGCCGGCCGCCTCGATCAACGGCATCGGCTTCGCATTCCCGGACTATCCCACGGTCTGGAAGGCCATGGACGGCGAGCTCGGCGCCTATGTGCGCGGCGAGATCAACAAGGCCGGCCTCGAGGTCATGGAGAAGATCTGGGACAACGGCTTCCGGCAGACCACATCGTCGACCAAGCCGATCACCGGTCCCGACGACCTCAAGGGCTTCAAGATCCGCGTGCCGGTGTCGCCGCTGTGGACCTCGATGTTCAAGGCGTTCGATGCATCGCCCGCCTCGATCAATTTCAGCGAGGTCTATTCGGCGCTGCAGACCAAGATCGTCGAAGGCCAGGAAAACCCGCTGGCGCTGATCTCGGCGGCGAAGCTCTACGAGGTGCAGAAATACTGCTCGATGACCAACCACATGTGGGACGGCTTCTGGTTCCTGATGAACCGCCGGGCCTGGGCGGCGCTGCCGGACGATATCAAGACCATCGTCGCCAAGAACGTCAACGCGGCGGCCGTCAAGGAGCGTGAGGACACCGAGAAGCTGAACGCCACCGTGAAGCAGGAGCTCACGGGCAAGGGGCTCGTCTTCAACCAGCCCGAGGTCGGGCCGTTCCGCGACAAGCTCCGCGCCGCCGGCTTCTACGCCGAGTGGAAGGGCAAGTACGGCGAGAAGGCCTGGGATCTGCTCGAGAAGTCCGTCGGCAAACTGTCCTGATCGATCAAAGCAGGAGGCTTGCCATGGCTCATGTCGAGATGACGCCGGCCGTGGCCGGCGAGGCGGCGTCGCAGCCCCCTCGCCGCCGCTCCGTTCTCGGTTCCATCGACGCGGCGCTCGGAATGCTGGTGGAAATCCCGGCGGCGATCCTTGTCGTCGCCGAGGTCGTGATTCTGTTCGCCGGCGTGGTGTCGCGCTACGTGCTCCATGCGCCGCTGATCTGGTCCGACGAACTGGCGTCGATCCTGTTCCTGTGGCTCGCGATGCTCGGCTCGGCAGTTGCGTTCCGCCGCGGCGAGCACATGCGGATGACGGCGCTGGTCGCAAGCGCGGGACCGCGGCTCTGGGCCTATCTCGATGTGATCGCGACCTGCGCCGCGCTGGCGTTCCTGATCCTGATCGTGCGGCCGGCCTATGAATATGCCTACGAGGAAAGCTTCATCACCACGCCGGCGCTGCAGATATCCAACACCTGGCGCGCGGCGGCGCTGCCGGTCGGCACCTGCCTGATGGCGCTGTTCGCGCTGCTGCGGCTGGCGCGGGTCGGCGATTTCAGGACCTTCCTGCTGGCCGCGCTGACCGTAGCTGCGCTGATCGGGCTGTTCTGGCTGGCACAGCCGATGCTGCGGCCGCTCGGCAATCTCAACCTGATCATCTTCTTCGTCGGCGTGGTCGGCTTCTGCGTGTTCGCCGGCGTGCCGATCGGCTTTGCCTTCGGCATGGCGATCTTCGGCTATCTGGCGCTGACGACCCGAACGCCGCTGATGGTACTGGTCGGCCGGATGGACGAGGGCATGAGCCATCTGATCCTGCTGTCGGTGCCGCTGTTCGTCTTCCTCGGTCTCCTGATCGAGATGACCGGCATGGCGCGGGCCATGGTGGCGTTCCTGGCGAGCCTGCTCGGCCATGTCCGCGGCGGCCTGCATTACGTGCTGGTCGGCGCCATGTATCTGGTCTCCGGCATCTCCGGATCGAAGGCCGCCGACATGGCCGCGGTCGCGCCCGTGCTGTTCCCGGAGATGAAGCAGCGCGGCGCCAAGCCGGGCGATCTGGTCGCCCTGCTCGCCGCCACCGGCGCGCAGACCGAAACCATTCCGCCGAGCCTCGTGCTGATCACGATCGGCTCGGTGACCGGCGTCTCGATCTCGGCGCTGTTCACCGGCGGCCTGCTGCCCGGCGTGGTGCTGGCGATCACGCTGTCGGGGCTGGTGTGGTGGCGCTACCGCGGCGAAGACCGCAGCCACGTCCAGCGCGCCACCGGCAGCGAGATCGGCAAGGCGTTGGTGTTCGCCCTGCCCGCATTGGCCCTGCCCTTCGTGATCCGCTACGCCGTGGTCGAAGGCATCGCCACCGCCACCGAAGTGTCGACCATCGGCATCGTCTACGCCTTCGTCATCGGCCTCTTGATCTACCGCCAGTTCAACTGGCGACGTCTGTTGCCGATGCTGATCGACACGGCATGCCTGTCGGGGGCGATCCTGTTCATCATCGGTACCGCGACCGGCATGGCCTGGGGCCTGACCCAGTCCGGCTTCTCGCGGGCGCTGGCGGCGGCGATGACCGGGCTGCCGGGCGGTTCAGCGACCTTCATTGCGGTCTCGATCCTGGCCTTCGTGATCCTCGGCAGCGTGCTCGAGGGCATCCCGGCGATCGTGCTGTTCGGGCCGCTGCTGTTTCCGATTGCGCACCAGGTCGGCGTCCACGAGGTGCACTACGCCATGATCATCATCCTGGCGATGGGCATCGGGCTGTTCGCGCCGCCGTTCGGGGTCGGCTATTATGCCGCCTGCGCCATCGGGCGCGTCGATCCGGCCGAGGGTATCCGGCCGATCTGGGGTTACATGCTGGCGCTGTTGATCGGCCTGATCATCGTCGCCATCTTCCCCTGGATATCGATCGGTTTCCTGTAAAGCACCTTGCGGATGGGATAGAGCCATGAGTGCAGCTCAGAACCAGTACTCGATCGGGTTGGACAAGACGCCGGCCAACTACGTGCCGCTCTCGCCGCTGAGCTTCCTGGCGCGGTCGGCCGCCGTCTATCCCGACCATCTCAGCGCGGTCTATGAGGGCCGCAGCTTCACCTGGAAAGAGACCTACGAGCGCTGCAGGCGCTTTGCGTCCTATCTCGCGGGCCGTGGCATCGGCCATGGCGACACGGTCGCGGCGATGCTGCCGAACATCCCGGCGATGAACGAATTGCACTTCGCGGTGCCGATGACCGGCGCGGTGCTCAACGCGCTCAACATCCGCCTCGACGCGGCATCGATCGCGTTCCAGCTCGAGCATGGCGGCGCAAAGATCATTCTGGTCGATCCCGAATTCTCCGGCGTGATCGCGGAGGCCCTGACCCTGATGAAGGGCGCAAAGCCGTTCGTGATCGACGTCGATGACGCGGCCTTTGGCGGCGGCAAGCGGATCGGCGAGATCGAGTATGAGGCAGCCGTCGCGGCGGGCGATCCCGGCTTCGTGGAACGGCCGCCGGCCGACGAATGGGACGCGATCGCGCTGAGCTATACGTCGGGCACGACGGGCAATCCCAAGGGCGTCGTGACGCATCACCGCGGCGCCTATCTCAACGCGGTCAGCAACATCCTCGCCGGCAATCTCGGCCAGCATCCGGTCTATCTCTGGACGCTGCCGATGTTTCATTGCAACGGCTGGTGCTTCCCCTGGACGATCGCGGCGGCCGCCGGCGTCAATGTCTGCCTGCGCAAGGTCGACCCGGCCAAGATCTTCGAACTGATCCCGAGGCACGGCGTCACCCACATGTGCGGCGCGCCGATCGTCTACAACACGCTGATCAACGCGCCCGATGCGCCAAAGGGTGGCAAGGCAAAGCCCGTCGTCGGCCTGATCGCCGGCGCGGCGCCGCCGGTTGCGGTGCTCGAGGGTGGCGAGCGCATCGGCATCAAGCTGACCCACGTCTACGGGCTGACCGAGGTCTATGGCCCCGCCTCCGTCTGCGCCGAGCAGCCGGGCTGGGACGAGCTGTCGGCTGATGCGCGCGCGCAGCTGAAGCGGCGCCAGGGCGTGTCCTATCCGCTGCAGGAAGGCGTCACGGTGCTCGATCCCGAGACCATGCGCGAGGTGCCGCGCGACGGCGAGACCATCGGCGAGGTCATGTTCCGCGGCAACATCGTGATGAAGGGTTACCTGAAGAACGCGACGGCGACGCAGGAAGCCTTTGCCGGCGGCTGGTTTCACACCGGCGATCTCGGCGTGCTCGACGAGCACGGCTACGTCATCATCAAGGACCGCTCCAAGGACATCATCATCTCCGGCGGCGAGAACGTCTCCTCCGTCGAGGTCGAGGACATCCTCTACAAGCACCCGGCCGTGCTGTTTGCGGCAGTCGTGGCCAAGCCCGACCCGAAATGGGGTGAAGTGCCCTGTGCCTTCATCGAGCTGAAGGACGGCGCCAAGGCGACCGAGGCCGAGATCATCGCCTATTGCCGCGAGCACATGTCGGGGTTCAAGACGCCGAAATCCGTGGTGTTCGGCGTGATCCCGAAGACCTCGACCGGCAAGATCCAGAAATTCCTGCTGCGCAACCAGGTCGGATCCGCCAAGGCGATCTCGGCCTGAGTCTTCAGCCTGCCCGGTCGAGCGTCAGCCGCATGCCGTCATGGGCCGGGATGACGTCGGCCGGCAAACTCTGCCGCAGCACCTCGTAGTCGAGGTCGGAATGCATGTTGGTGATGACCGCGCGCTTCGGCTTGAAGCGCTCGATCCACGACAGCGCGTCCGCAACGCTGAAATGGCTGGGATGCTGCGCATAGCGCAAGCCGTCGACGATCCAGAGATCGAGACCTTCGAGCGCCGGCCAGCTTTCCTGGGGGATGTCGTGCAGATCGGGCGTGTAGGCGGCGCCGCCGATGCGGTAGCCGAGCGCCGGGATCTTGCCATGATGCACCAGGAAGGCCGCGAGCTTCAGCGGACCGCCCTTCCCCTGGACCGTATGGCTCTCGCCGGCCTCGATCGAATGCCGCGTCAGGATCGGCGGATAGTCGCTCCCTTCCGGCGAGATGAAGCAATAGGAGAACCGCGCCATCATGTCCTTGGCGGTCGACTGGTTGAAGTAGACCGGGATGCGGCGGCGCTGATGCAGCACGACCGAGCGCAAATCGTCGATGCCGTGGGTCTGGTCGGCATGCTCATGCGTCAGGAACACCGCGTCGATGTGCTCGACATTGCTGTCGATCAGCTGCTCGCGCAGATCGGGCGAAGTGTCGATCACGACCCGCGTGGTGCCGTGCTCCATGGTGCGCTCGGCCATGATCGAGCAGCGGCGGCGGCGGTTCTTGGGATTGCTGGGGTCGCAGGCGCCCCAGCCGAGTGCCGGGCGCGGCACGCCGGCGGACGAGCCGCAGCCCAGAATGGTCAGTGTCAGCGTCATGCAGCAACCTTCGGCGCCGGCACCTTGGAGAACAGCCGGAAAAAGTTTTCGGTGGTCTGCCGCGAGATCTCCTCCAGGGAGACGCCGCGGGTTTCCGCGAGCACCCTGGCGACCTCGACGACATAGGAAGGCTCGTTGCGCTTGCCGCGGAATTTGCCGGGCGCAAGATATGGCGCGTCGGTCTCGACCATGATGCGGTCGGCCGGCAGCTCGGCTGCCAGGGCCCGCAGCGCGTCGGACTTCTTGAAGGTCAGGATGCCCGTGAACGAGATCGACAGCCCAAGCGCGATCGCCTTCGTCGCGAGTTCGCGCCCGCCGGTGTAGCAATGCAGAACCGCCTTGAACGGGCCCTTCGCGACCTCGTCCTCCAGGATGCGGCCGCAATCCTCATCGGCCTCCCTGGTATGGATGACGAGCGGCAGGCCGGTCTCGCGCGCCGCGGCGATGTGCGCGCGAAAGCCGCGCTCCTGCGCCTCGCGCGACCCGTGCTCGTAGAAATAGTCGAGCCCCGCCTCGCCGAGCGCCACGACCTTCGGATGCTTCGTCAGCTCGATCAGTTCGCTGGCCGGGATGCCGTCCTCTTCATCGGCATGATGCGGATGGGTGCCGACCGAGCAGTAGACGTCGGGAAAGCGCTCCGTGATCGCGAGCAGACCGCCGAGCCCTCTCACCCGGGTCGAGATCGTGACCATACGGCCAATGCCGGCCGCCTCGGCGCGCCCGACGATCCCGTCGAGATCGTCGGCGAAATCAGGGAAATCGAGATGGCAATGACTGTCGACCAGCATGAATTTCGAACCGCTCACTCGGTCTTCGGTTCCACATAGCGCGGGAAGACGCCGACAGGCGCCGGCAAAACCGTACCCGGCTTGATCCGTTCGGCGACCGCGGCAAAGCTGCGCGCGTCAGCAGCGATACCGAGGCTGTCGAGCATCTTGCCGCAGGACTCCGGCATCACGGCCTGCGCCATGATCGCGATCTGGCGCACGACTTCGGCGGTGACATACAGCACCGTCTTCTGGCGCGCGGGATCAGTCTTCGCCAGCGCCCACGGCGCCTCGCCGGCAAAATAGCGGTTGGCCTCGGCGACCACGGCCCAGACCGTGTTGAGCCATTGATGGATCTGCTGCGTCGCCATCGCGGTCCGCGACGTCTCCAGCATGGCGTCGGCCTGCGCCAGAATCGCCTTGTCGTTGTCGCTGAATTCGCCGGGCTCCGGCAGCACGCCGCCGAGTTGTTTGGCGATCATCGACAGCGAGCGCTGCGCCAGATTGCCGAAATCATTGGCGAGGTCGGCGTTGATACGCGCGACGATGGCCTCGTGGTTGTAGTTGCCGTCCTGGCCGAACGGCACTTCGCGCAGAAAGAAGTAGCGCATCTGGTCGACGCCGTACTGCTCGGCGAGATTGAAGGGGTCGACCACGTTGCCGACCGACTTCGACATCTTCTCGCCCCTGTTGAACAGGAAGCCGTGTGCATAGACCCGCTTCTGCACGGGAATGCCTGCCGACATCAGGAAGGCCGGCCAGTACACGGCGTGGAAGCGGATGATGTCCTTGCCGATGATGTGCACGTCGGCCGGCCAGTAGCGCCAATGCTTGTCGTTCTCATCGGGATAGCCGACGCCGGTGATGTAGTTGGTCAGCGCGTCGACCCAGACATACATCACGTGCTCGGGATCGTCCGGGACCTTGACGCCCCAGTCGAACGTGGTGCGCGAGATCGAGAGGTCCTTGAGCCCGCCGCGCACGAAACTCATCACCTCGTTGCGGCGCGAATCCGGGCCGATGAAATCGGGCTGACTCTCATAAAGGTGCAGCAGCTTGTCCTGGTAGGCCGACAGCTTGAAGAAATAGCTCTTCTCCTCGACCCATTCGACCGGCGTGCCCTGCGGGCCGCGGCGGACATTGTCCTCGCCGACGACGGTCTCTTCCTCGGCGTAATAGGCCTCGTCGCGCACCGAGTACCAGCCGGCATAGGTGTCGATATAGATGTCGCCATTGTCCTGCATGCGGCGCCAGATCTCTTGCACCGACTTGTGGTGAGCAGGCTCCGAGGTGCGGATGAAGCGGTCGAACGAGACGTTGAGCCGCTCGTCCATCTCTTTGAACCGCGCGGCGTTGCGGGTCGCGAGATCGAACGGCGTCATGCCCTCGCCGGCCGCGGTCTGGATCATCTTCTGTCCGTGCTCGTCGGTGCCGGTCAGGAAGAATACGTCCTTGCCGTCGAGCCGCTGGAAGCGCGCCAATGCGTCGGTCGCGATCGCCTCATAGGCGTGGCCGATATGCGGCTGCCCGTTCGGATAGGCGATCGCGGTCGTGATGTAGAAGACGTTGCCGCGGTCCGCGGCGGGCACCGGAACGGAAGCGGCCGCAGGAGCCACCGCCGCGGGTTTGGGCTGCTTCGGCGCGCGAACCTTTGCCGGTCTCTGCGCCTTCTCGGTAACGGGAGCCATCGGCGGAGCGGGCTTCTTTGCCGCCGGTGCGGCGGCGGCTGCGGCTGCTTTCTTCGGCGCAGCCTTGGTGGCCTTCGCAGCAGCCTTCTTGGCCGTGCTCTTGGCCGTCTGCTTCGCAGCCTTCTTGACGGCCTTTTTGACGACCTTCTTTGCCGCCGATTTCCTGGCGCCCTTGGCTCCGGTCTTGGATTTGGACTTGGCGGCCTTCTTCGCTTTCTTGGCGACGCGCCCGGCCTTCTTGGCTGCGCGCGCCTTCGCCGTTGCTTTGCTGGTCGCGCGAGCGGGCGATGCCTTCTTCGTCTTCTTGGCTTTTTTCGACGATTTCTTCTTAGCGGTCGCCACCACGGAATCCTTTGCAGATCGAAACGAGATTGTCGGGAGTGTTGTCAGACGGATGTGTTTTCAGCAGATGCGTTTAAGACGCGGTGTCTATCGGGTCGCATCCGCGAGCATCGAAAACACCGAGAAAACCAGCGGCTTGCGCTCCAGATTGTAGGCTTCGGTATCGCGCGCGGCGCGGACGATCTTTTCCCATACCTCCGCCAGCCGTGCAAGGCGCGGCAGATTGGCATTGGCATCGCCCGTGCGCATGCGCTCGCTCATCCAGCGATCGATGCCGTCGATGAAGGCGGCGAGCGCGACGCGGTCGCTGGTGCCGAGCGCTTCGCCCAGCGCATGCAGCTCACGCGGATCGACACTCGGAAGCGTCGCGAGCAGCGCGGCCGTGCGTTGCTGCAGTTTCAGCGCATCGCCGCCGAGCAGCGACAGCGCCCGCCCGACGCTGCCTTCGGATGCTGCGGCGGCTTCCGCCAGCGCGGGATCGTCGGCTTCGATATCGGTTGCAGCCGCGGCCGCGCGCACCACATCGTCCGTCTCCAGCGGCCGCAGCAGCAACTTGCGGCAGCGGGACAGAATGGTCGGCAGCACCCGTGACGGTGCGTGGCTGACCAGGAGGAACAGCGATTGCTGGGGCGGCTCCTCGAGAATCTTCAGCAGCGCGTTCGCGGCGTTGGGATTGAGCTCGTCGACGGTGTCGACGATGCAGACGCGCCAGCCGTCGACCGCAGCGGTCGAGCCGAAGAACGAGATGGTCTCGCGCGTCTCGTCGACCGTGATGACGGTCCGCATCACGCCGCGATCGTTGAGGCCGCGCTCCAGCACCAGCAGCCCGCCATGAGCGCCTGCCGCGACCTGCCGCGCCAAGGGGTCGGCCGGATCGACCAGCAGCGTCGGCGCCTGCTGCACCTGGGACGATTTCGGATTGCGAAACGCCAGCACGAACCGCGCCATGCGGTAGGCTAGCGTCGCCTTGCCGATGCCCTGCGCCCCGCCGATCAGCCAGGCGTGCGGAATTCGTCCGCTGCGATAGGCATCGAGCAAGGCGGTCTCCGCCTCGCGATGCCCGAATAAATCCGGCGTTTCGCGCGGATGGCGGGCGGCGCTCTCCTGTTCGACCTTGCGCGCGCTCATGCGATGCTGTCCGCCGCAAGCGTTGCGCGCAGATGTTCGCGCAGCGCGGTCCATATCCTGGCCGTGACCGTGTCCGGATCGGCCGTAGCGTCGATCAGCACGCAGCGCTCCGGATCTTCGGCCGCGATCCGGCGGTACGCGTCACGCAAATCCTGATGGAACTTGATGCCTTCGGCTTCGAAGCGATCGGCCGTAGCGGTGCCGCGGCGCGCGGCGGCGCGTTGCAGTCCGACCTCGACCGGCACATCGAGGATGAAGGTCAGATCGGGCTTGAGATCGCCGATGGTCACGCGCTGCATGGCGTTGACGAGTTCGGGCGACACCTGCCCGAGCTGGCCCTGATAGGCACGCGTGGAATCGAAGAAGCGATCGCACAGCACCCAGATGCCCTGATTGAGCGCCGGCAGAATCACGGTGCGGACATGGTCGTCGCGCGCAGCGGCAAACAGCAGCGTCTCGGCCTCCGGCCCGAGCAGCTTGCCCATCCCCGACAGCACGAGGTGACGGATGATCTCCGCCCCCGGTGAGCCGCCCGGCTCGCGGGTCACGATCGCGCGCAGCTTGGCGGCATCGAGCCGTTCGGCGAGCTTGCGGATCTGGGTCGATTTGCCCGACCCCTCGCCGCCCTCAAAGGTGATGAAGCGACCGCGCAAGCTCGGCCATTGGACTGCTGCTTCCGCCATGTCAGAGCTTCTCGACCCCTGCGCGGAACATGCCGATGACCAGCTCCTGGGCGCCATCGAGCGCGCGACGCATCGTCGATCCGGTGCCGACCGCGTCCGCTGCGAAGACCGGAGCCTCCATCGCGACATTGGCGCCGCGCCACACCCGCACCACCCCGATCTTCTGGCCGGCGGTGATCGGCGCCTTGACCGGGCCGCTATAGATGATGCGCGCGAGCAGCTTGTCGTTGCCGTTCTTCGACACCATCACCTTGATCGGATCGGGGCTGACGAGCTTGACCGAGCGGCTCTCGCCGCCGAACACCCGTGCGTAGCCGACCGGCTGGTTGGCCGCGATCAGGGTCCGGGTCTCGAAGCTGCGGAACCCCCATTCCAGCATCTTCTTGGCTTCGGTCGCGCGGTCCTCGGAATCCTCGAGGCCATTGACCACGACGATCAGCCGCGTGTCGTTCTGCACCGCCGAGCCGACCATGCCGTAGCCGCCTTCCTTGGTGTAGCCGGTCTTCAAGCCGTCGGCACCGGGCAACGCGTTCAGCAGCGGATTGCGGTTCTGCTGGCGGATCTTGTTCCAGGTGAATTCCTTCTCGCCGAACAGCTTGTACCGGTCCGGGTAGGTCAGGATGATGTGGCGCGCCAGCGTTGCGAGCTCCCGCACCGTCATCTTGTTGGCCGGGTCGGGCAGCCCGTTGGAATTGCCGAAGGTCGACTTGGTCATGCCGAGCTCGCGGGCGCGCTTGGTCATGACGTCGGTCGCAAAGCTATGCTCGTTGCCGGCAATGCCTTCGGCGAGCGCGATGCAGGCATCGTTGCCGCTCGGGATGATCGCGCCATGCAGGAGATCGTCGACCGAGACCTTGCTGTTGATCGCCGCGAACATCGTCGAGGTGCCGGACGGCGCCCCGCCCCGCCGCCAGGCGTTCTCGCTGATCCGGTACTCGTCCGTGAGCTTGACGTCGCCCTTCTTGATGGCGTCGAACACCACCTCGGCCGTCATCAGCTTCATCATGCTGGAGGGCGCGCGGAGCTCGTCGGCATTCTTCTCGAACAGCACGCTGCCGCTACTGGCCTCGACCAGGATCGCGGTCGGCGCATCGCCGTCGAACCCGCCCTCTTCCTTCTTGGCGCCCTGGACGCTGTTGTTGGCGGCATAGACCATTCCGCCGAAACCGATCGCCAGCGCGACCGCGGCCGCGACCAGGCCGCGCCAGCAACGCCCGGCGCGAGCTGACAACGTGCGGGGAACTGCGGTCTGGGCTGCCATCGGCGATGTCCTGAGAGACTGCGTTCTAACAGCTGGAAGTATCGCAAACAACTGAGGTTTCTGCGCTTGTGCACGGCCGGCCGGATTGCCGGTTGCGTTGAACGTCCCTATCCTTGGAACCAGCTAACGTCAGCAGAACCGGCAAACAAGGCGGAAACGCGAATGTCATCCTCCCGCACCATCTCCGCCAACGGCATCGACATGTTCGTGCGCGAGGCCGGGCAAGGCCCGCTGGTCGTGCTCTGCCATGGCTGGCCGGAACTGTCCTATTCATGGCGGCACCAGATCGCGGCGCTGGCCGCGGCAGGCTTTCGGGTCGTCGCGCCTGACATGCGCGGCTTCGGCCGCACCGGCGCGCCGGCCGAGGTCGGCGCCTACACGATCTTCGATACGGTCGGAGACATGGTGGCGCTGGTTGCCGCGCTCGGCGAGACCCGCGCGATGATCGTCGGCCATGACTGGGGCGCGCCGGTGGCCTGGCACGCGGCCCTGTTCCGTCCCGACATCTTCACGAAAGTCGCCGGCCTCAGCGTGCCGCCGCCGTTCCGCGGCCGCGGTCGCCCGCTCGAGACCCTGCGCGACAGCGGCATCACCAATTTCTATTGGCAGTACTTCCAGCCGCCCGGCGTGGCCGAGGCCGAGTTCGAGCGCGACATCGCCCACACCATGCGCCTGGTGCTCGGGCGTGGCGTCTCCGATCCAAGCTCGATGTTCGTCGACGAGGCCAAGGGTTTCCTCGGCAAGCTGCCGGCCGGAATGCCATTGCCGGCCTGGCTGACCGAGGCCGACATTGCCGAATTCGCCGAAGGCTATCAGCAATCCGGCTTCCGCGGCGGCCTCAACTGGTACCGCAATCTCGACCGCAACTGGGAGCTGACCGCGCCCTGGCAGGACGCGCAGATCCATCAGCCGTCGCTGTTCATCGCCGGCTCGAATGATTCGGTGATCACCGGGCTGATCGGCGCCAAGCGGGTCGCGGACATGGAGCGCGTGCTGCCGAACCTCAAGCAGAAGCTGATCATCGAGGGCGCCGGCCACTGGATCCAGCAGGAGCGTCCCGACGAGGTCAACGCGGCGCTGATCGCGTTTCTGAAGTGATCAGGCCAACAGCCTGATCTGTAAACGCATGGCTCAGTAGAGCCCGCGCCCGCTCAGGACTTCGGCCGGTCCGCGCGCGTCGATCGGGACATAGGCGGCCGCCGGGCTCGGGCTTGCGGCGTAGCGCGCGTCGCCCTCATAGGAGACTTCGCGCGGATTGTTCAGGGCGCGGCGGTGTGACCGGCTCGAGGCCGACATTTCCGAGGTGGCGCTCACCGAGGCGTAGTCGGCCTGGGTGTTGCCGAGGCTGTAGGGCCGCCCCTCAGGCAACGGAACGTCGCCACGGACCCGGCCCGAGGAGGACGACATCTCCGGCACGAACGGCCGTGCGGAGGCGACGCGGACCATCGACGGGGACGGCGCTGGAGTACCGGTGCGCAAGGTCGCCATCAGCTGGCGGTCGTCGGACCCCTCGAGCGGCGCCCGGCCGACATATTCGACGCGGACGCGCGCCACGCCATTGCCTTTGAATTCAAGCAGTTCTGCGGCTTTGTTCGAGACGTCTATGAGGCGATTGCCGTGGTACGGGCCGCGGTCATTGACCCGAACGACGAGCGATCGGCCATTGCTCAGATTGGTGACGCGGGCGTAGCTCGGCATCGGCAAGGTCGGATGGGCGGCGGTGAGCGAGCCCATGTCGAACACCTCGCCATTGGCGGTCAGGCGGCCATGGAAATCGTCGCCGTACCAGGACGCCATGCCCTCGGCGCGGTAGTTCTCGTTTTCCTCCGGCACATAGGTGCGGCCGGCAACAACGTACGGCTTGCCGATGCGATAGGTGCCGCCGCCTTTCGGCACGGGATCACCCAGCGCCACCACGCGCGGGCTCGACGACACCCCGTATTTGGGGTCGACCCGGCTGGCGAACTTGTTCGAGGAGGCACAATTGGCGAGGACGAGGCACGTCGCCACCGCAACGGCGCCGCGCGCCGTCCGGATCATCGAATCTGGCCGTCTAATCCCCATCTGCCCCAAGTACCATTCTGCCGGACCTGCGCCCACTCCGAGGCGTCGAAGTCCCTTGCCGTCGCTGTGCGGCCCACCTCCGCACCAGAGCGTGACGATATCGCAACCGGAACACGGCGGAAATGGGGAGAGCCGGCGGGCGGTGGCGTCTTGGTGAATGGTCTGTTGCGCCTCCTCCGTCGTTCTACTGACCTTCGCCCCCGCCAAACGCCCTCGCCTGTCCCGCGATCAGACACACTGTTGCAGCAAATCATCAGTCCGGGCGCATCTTGGATTCCAACAATTGAATCTTTTTGACTGTGCAAGCCTGCAATCGTTCTCTCCTCCGTGTGGGGCGCAAAGGAAGTTTGCGATGATCGAGACGGTTACAGCGGTGATGGGCCTGGTGAGTGCGGCGATCTTCTTGGCGCACGCCGTGGAAGGCTATCGGTACCGGGCCTGACAGTCCGTTGAAGGCGGAAAGACGCGTCACCTCTTTCCAGGAGTGAATGTTCGGAAAGCTTTAATCAATTCGGATGAGCATCGATTGAAGGCAGGTGTATCATGCGTAATCACGATTTGGTCTCCGACGGGTTTCTGACCCTGACCGCAGCAAGCCTCGTGCTGCTGTGCTCGAGCCTGCTGGCGTTCGCTTTCGGCTGAACATTTTTGAGATTCTACCGGCGCCCGTGCGACGGGCATCGGTTACCCCTACTCATTCCCCGCCAAACGGGTTGCGGCAGACGCGCTGTCTTCTCCCCGCCCCACTCGTGACGCATCCTCGCCGTTTCCCGAAGAGGATGTACGGATGACCGGCAGTGTCAGGGAGGGAACGTCCGCCCTTCTCGTCAGCACAGATGGCCGGCTGCTGATGCAACTGCGCGACGACCTCCCGCATGTTACCGATCGCGGAAAGATCAGCCTGTTTGGCGGACGGCGGGAGGGCGCCGAGACCTTCCTCGAATGCGTCGTTCGCGAGATCCACGAGGAGATCGGCTACTACCTGCCGCCCGAGCGTTTCGAGTTGATCGGCCGCTATTCCGGTCCCGATCATGCAACGCCAAACGGCACGCTTCGCGGCGAGGTGTTCCTCGCGCGCGATGTGCCCATCGACCAATTGACGGTGACCGAAGGCCGCCTCGAGATCGTCGCCATCGACGATCTCGAACGCATCAGCGACGTGCTCGCGCGACCGGCTACGTTTGCGCTGGAGATCTTCCTGAAGCGCAAACCGATGACCTAAGCGCCGAAACCAGTGCGCGGATGTGATCGTCGATCATGGCCAACGCGACTGACGGATGAGCAAAGTCGATATCGTCAACGTGCCAGTAAGTCACCCTCTCGGCGACCTCTCGGAACCGGCGCTCGATCAGCGGACGGTGCTCGGTCTCCTTGAGCGCGATCACGAGGTCGGCATCGTCGAAGTCGGCCAATGAACAGGGCTGCGGGAAGCGCGTCGCGCCTTCCGGAACGATGCCGCTCGCGCGGAGACGATCGTCGGTGAAGACTGACATCGGCCCGACATTGTCGGGCGATCCCCGCTCGGCCGCGCCTCTGGAGGACGCGCGCCACGCCAGTTGTTCGGCTCTTGCAAGATGATTGAACAGTTCCTCGGCGTATCGACTGCGATAGTAGTTGCCGGTGCAGAGAAAGAGGACACGCTTCATGGGCCTCATCATGGCCAACGTGGGCCCTCGCGGTCAACGGCGTTGCAAGCGTGGGCCCTTTGAGTTCACGGACCGGCGAATGACGGGCCCGCCCGGGTTTCGCTGCCAAGTTCGCGTTGCGTTCGGCGCCGCCCTACGCTAAGGGCCTGATCCTTGATCCGGAAGGGTGGCCGAGTGGTTTAAGGCACCGGTCTTGAAAACCGGCGTGCCCGCAAGGGTACCGTGGGTTCGAATCCCACCCCTTCCGCCACTGCTTTCGATGTCCAGCCCGGAGACATGGGTAACAGGTCGTACCTAAGACATGGTGACAGCCTCGTGCCGAACGGGTTGTCGAGGGGTTGCAGGGTTTTCTGCTCCAGGTCGAAGTATCCCAAATCATAGTGCATGAAGCTGACGAGCCAAATGCCGTCGTCGACCTCCTTGATGCCGAGTTTTTGTCCAGCCAGCACGGTGGAGAGGTTGATGCGCTTGCGGTGCAGGCAGAGCCGTCCACAGGCGGTGACGAGCACCTCGCGATCGTGGAGTGGTCTCCTGCTTGAGCGTGAGGTGCATGCGCTCGTGACGGCCGTTCTGCTGCGGATGGCCGGGCTTGATGCGTTCGATGGCAATGCCAAGCCGCAGCCACCACACCGAGAGCTTTGAGAGATTGAACAAGGCGTTGGGACTGGCAAACGGCACGCCATTGTCGGAGCGAATGGCGCGCGGCATGCCGCGCTCACGGAACAACCGCTCGAAGGCCGCAATGGCCGGCTCCTCGCGGGTGGAATCGAGCGCTTCGCACAACAGCAGGAAGCGCGAGGCATGGTCGGTGACGGTCAGCGGGTAGCAATAACGGCCATTGCCGGGCTTGAACTCGCCCTTGAAGTCGGCGCACCACAGATCATTGGGTCCGGCCCCCGCGGACAGAGGCGTGCCGCGCGCGCGGTGGCGCGGCACGCCTGCGCGCTTGACCAGGCCATGGCGATCGAGAACCGCATGGATGGTGCTCTTGGCCGGAACCCGGATATCGCCGTCGAGCCGCCGGACCAAGAGCTCACGGATCTTGCGCGCACCCCAGTGCGGTTTCTCGGCTTTGAGACGAACAATCAGGCCCTCGATTGGCTCGGGGAGCTGATTGGCATAGCGCACCGGTCGCCGCGACCGATCGCATAGCGCCGCCGCGCCCTGTTCCCTGTAGCGATCGAAAATCTTGTAGCCGGTCTTGCGGGACACGCCGAACTCCCGGCAGACGTCCGTCATGGCCTCCCCGTCCAGCAGACGGGCGACAAAGCGAAGGCGCTCTTCCATCACCGAACTCGCTTTCCACGGCATCCACACCTCCCGCAGAACAAAAGCGGAAAGTGTAACCCATGTGTCCGGTACGAAATGTCACCTATGTCTCGGGCCGCTCATCGATTGGGCGACTGTCCGGCCGGGGCTCGGAGCTGAGACCAAGGCGGCCGCGATAGCCAACCACCAGATGGCCGCAACGAAGGTAACGGGTTGTGCGCCGCCGTATCCAGCCACCTCCCGCAGGACGTGATCCGCAGAAAGTGATCGCTTCGGCGTTGTGCGGTTGTTTCCGAATATTGCTCGGGCTGGAGCCGTGATGATAGCTCTGAGGAGCAATGCGTCGCGCACTACCTTGGGTTTTGGCCGTTACTTTTCTGATTGGTTTTGTCGCTTCCTTTGCGGAGCTGCAGAGGATGCGCAACCGTTTCGGCGAAGTGTCTCAGCACGCCTTTCACGATCATGCCGCGGTGCGCGAATTCATGATACGCGCTGCGCTCGCCGACGCGCCGGCGCCGATCGTCGTGCTTGGCGACAGCATCACCGAAATGGCTCCGCTGCCCCGGCAGCTCTGCGGACGTCCGGTCATCAATGCCGGTGTTGGCGGTCAGACCATCGCGGAGGCAAAGCAGCTCGCCGGGCGCGTGCTGCAGGACCAGGGCGCATTCTTGCTCGTGCTCGCGGTCGGCGCCAACGACGCCGGATCGCCAACGGCGCAACGCGACTTCGCCAACCTCATCGAGACCGTCAAGTCGCTCTCGACGCGGCCATTGGTGGCCATCGCCGTCGCAGCTGACGAATCGACCAACCGGGCGATCGAAGCCGCCGCAGTTGCGCGTGGTGTTCGGTTTATCGACCCGCATCTGCCGCCGGGCGCGAAGATGGCCGACGGCATTCACTTCACCGCCGCCGCCTACAAGGCCTGGGTGCCGGCACTTGAGGCGGCGATCTCGGCGGAATGCACGATGTGACGCGCAGTCACGTCTGCCGCATGAACTCCGCAATCAGGCCGGCAATTTCCTCAGGCGCATCCTCGAAGCAGTAATGCCCGACACCGGCAAGGCGCCGGACGGGTGCCGCCGGGAAGATTGCGGAGAACAGCGGCAGGAAATGCTCTGCGCGCAGCGTGCGATCCGCCTCGCCCCAGATCGCGAGCGCAGGCTTGCTGCGGATCAAGCGGTCGGCGGCGGGATCGGGCGCCTGGAATTGATGCGCGCCGATCGCAAAACCCTTGGCCCAGCCGATCGCACCGAGGCAGTCCGCCGGACGGGCGAAATGCGCGCCGTAGGCGGCGAGCCAGGCGTCCGTGATGACGGCGTTGTTCTCGAATCCGTTGAGCTTCAGCGTGCTCAAAATGTTGAAGCCGAGCTGTCCGAGAACCGGCTCAAGGTCGCCGCTCGCCTCGGCCTTTGCGATCCATTGAAACCACGGCGAGACCTGCGCGTTGGCGGCGACGCGATCGAACAGATCGCTCTGCCCGAACGGCGTTGGCCCGTTGGCGGAGACGATGCGGCGAATCCGGCCCGGATGCCGGGCCGCCAGCCCCATGCCGACCGGGCCGCCGAAATCATGCATGACCAGCGTGATGTCGGTGAGATCGAGCGCGCGGACCAGCGCTTCGAGATTGTCGACATGGTCCTGCAGCCAATAGCTGCGATGCGCCGGCGTCGCGCTCTTGCCAAAACCCATGTGATCCGGAACGACCACCCGGTGCGTCGCACTGAGGCTCGGCACGAGGTGGCGGAACAGATAGCCCCAGCTTGGTTCGCCGTGCAGGCAAAGCACCACCTCGCCGTCCCGCGGACCTTCGTCGACATAATGCATCTGAAAGCCCGGCGCCGCGCTGAAATGCGGTGCGAAAGGAAAAGTGCCGTCGAACGCGGCGTCGGCTTGGATCATGGCGCACCTCAGGAGGTTTTAATTTGCAACCATCGTGTATCGCTTGAGGTTTTACTTTGCAACCAATATATCGAACCCACGATCGGGTGGTTTTCCGGCCGCGGCTCTGAGCGCCGATCATCCCCCAGGGAATGAGTGTTGAGGATCACGATGGCCAAGCGAGTGAGCCACAGGGACTCGATGTGCGGCGTTGCCCGGCCGCTGGATGCGATCGGCGACTGGTGGTCGCTGCTGATTGTCCGCGATGCGTTCGACGGGCTGCGCCGCTTCGGCGAGTTTCAGAAGAGCCTCGGGCTTGCCAAGAACATTCTCTCGGCCCGGCTCCGCAATCTTCTGGCGCACGGCATCATGGAGACGATGCCCGCAAGCGACGGCAGCCCCTACCAGGAATATGTGCTGACCGAAAAGGGACGCGGGCTCTTCCCTCTTCTTGTCGCGCTCCGGCAGTGGGGTGAGGATTTCTTCTTTGAGCCCGATGAGGCGCATGTGCTGCTGGTCGACCGCAAGAACGGGCTGCCGGTGCGACGGCTCGAATTGCGCGCGCAAGATGGACGCGTCGTTGGCGCGGAGGACACGATGGTGCGGCTTCCGCCGGCTTCACCTGAGTGAGTGAAGCAAGCGTGTCGCGCGCGCCGTCAACGGCAACCGGATGTTAACTCTCCGTGCCGCAGCATCCGCGCGTGGAGGTTCGACCAATGCAGACATTCCGGATTTCGCTGAGCGATGGGACGCGGCAATTCCACACCGCGATTCAGGCGCCGGACCCCGCTTCCGCGCGCATCAAGGCCGCCTATTTCTTCGATATCTCGAAGTGGCGGATTTTGAGCGTGTCGCTGAGTGGAGCCAGCGCCGCGGCGGCGTAGTCGCTGCGCGCCCTACGCCATCCGGTCGAGTTCATTGGCGGCGAACTGTGCAATCGTAAGGTCGATTTCGGCGAGCGGATCGTCATCCCCCAGAAACCATGCGGCCGACAAGCCGGTCCAGGCTACGATCCATGACAGCAGGCGCCGGCGATCCAGCCGCGCGGCTTCAACGACGATGTCGAGCCGCCGCGCAAAGCGTCCGGGTTCGGTCGCGACCGGCCGTGTCGGATCCGCAAGATCCGGATTGGTGAAGATGTTGGCGAAGTCGAAGCCGCGCTCGCCGACGAGATGCTTCGGATCGATCGCAAGCCAGCCGCGCGCGCCGAAGTCGAGCACGTTGTCATGGTGCAGGTCGCCATGCAGGACCACGATCTCGCGCTGACTGCCCAGCAGAGCTTCGGCAACTTCCGCCGATCGGTTCAGAATGCCGCCATGCGCCCTCGCCGCGGGCCACAACTCACGAAACCAGTGCGTCAGCGGCGTCAGATCCGGCCGCGGCTTCGCTCGCTCGGCGTGAAGCCGATCAGCCGTTGCGCAGAGAATCCTGCAGGCCTCGTCGTCCCGGCCGGTTCGCGCCATTTCGCTGAGCGAAGCCGATCCCGTCGCCCTCTCGAGCAGAAGGGCGTCGCCGTCACGGGCAAGAACCCGCGCCGCACCTTCGCCGTCCCACCACTCCATCACGATGGCACCGAGGCGCTCGTCCGGCTCGTGCGAGAGCTTGAGCATGGCCGGCTCCCCATGCCGGCGCACCGGCAGCAACCGTGCGGCATGCGTCACGATCGGGGCGCCGTCGGGGACAAGACTACAGGCCAAGAGATAGGGAGCGAACATTTGGGTGGACTGACCCGAGACGAAGAAGCGAGCCTCGTGGTTCTAATCATTGCTTCCGCGCGCTGCCACGCCGGTTCCCTGCGGCGCATCGTGGCAGGGCCACGCGAACCGGTTCCCCGCTGCCCTGGCCATGTTGGCTGATGACAGCCCCCACCCATCTCGCGCTACAATGTCGCAGCCGGTGCTACGGAGGGTGTGGCGATGCCGCGAAAGGGAATTACCGGACACGACGAATGGGTGGTCACGGAGGCCCTGGCCACAGCGCTGGTGGCGCTCGAACAATTGCCGTCAAAGCATCAGCCGCGCGCGCATATGGAGGATGTCCGAAAAATCCTGACCGCCAGATGTGAGGCCGGCGCCGTCACGCTGCATCTTGCGCAGGCCAAGTGCCGGTTGTTTCCCGACACCGATCCCCTGACCATCTACGAGGAGTATGGCCTCAAGGACGGGCTCGGCTAGGTGGTGTGGACACTTATCGCAGCCATAGGACGATGGCAGCGAGAGTGACGACGGCCCGGTAATTCCGGGCGG